>JAJYGN010000084.1 GCA_021790675.1 Actinomycetes bacterium | reverse complement strand
CTCGAGCACGATGCGCGTCACGTTGTTCTCGGGCTGCTGCTCGGTGAGGCCGAGGGAGTTGACCTGCACGCCGTAGCGGAAGCGTCGCAACGACGGGTCGTCCACGCCGTAGCGGGTTCGACAGATCTCGTCCCAGAGCGCGGTGAAGGTGCGCATCTTGGCGATCTCCTCGACGAAGCGCACGCCGGCGTTGACGAAGAACGAGATGCGCCCCACGACCTGGGGCATCAGCGCCGGCTCGACGGTGCCCGAATCGCGCACCGCGTCGAGGACGTCGATGGCCGTGGCCAGCGCGTAGGCGATCTCCTGGACCGGGGTGGCTCCGGCCTCTTGGAGGTGGTAGCTGCAGACGTTGATCGGGTTCCACGCCGGCACGTGGTGGATCGCGTAGGCGATCATGTCCACCGTCAGGCGTCGTGAGGGGCCGGGCGCGAAGATGTAGGTGCCGCGGCTTAGGTACTCCTTGACGATGTCGTTCTGAGTGGTGCCGGTCAGCGTCGCGCGGTTCGCGCCCTGCTCGTCGGCCAGGGCGAGGTAGAGCCCCCAGATCCACGCGGCTGTCGCGTTGATGGTCATCGAGGTGTTCATCTCCGCGAGGGGGATCGCGTCCAAGAGCTCGCGCATGTGCCCGAGGTGGGCGACCGGCACGCCGACCTTGCCCACCTCGCCGGCGGCTGCGGGGTCATCGGGGTCGTATCCCGTCTGGGTCGGCAGGTCGAAGGCGATCGACAGCCCGGTCTGGCCCTTAGCCAGGTTCTCGCGGTAGAGCGCGTTCGAGGCGGTGGCGCTCGAGTGACCCGAGTAGGTGCGCATCACCCACGGTTTGCCGGCCATCAGACCTCCTGGTTAACGGTAGTTGTAGAAGCCCCAGCCGGACTTGCGCCCGAGGCGCCCGGCGCTGACCATTCGCTTGAGCAGCGCGGCCGGCGCGAAGCGCGCCTCGCCGTACTCGGCGTGCAGCGCCTCAAGGATCGAGAGCGAGGTGTCCAGCCCCACCAGGTCGAGCAGCGCGAAGGGGCCCATCGGAAAGCCGCACCCGCCCTTCATGGCGAGGTCGATGCCCTCGAGCGAGGCGACGCCGCGCTCGTAGAGGTGGATCGCGTCATTGAGGTAGGGAAAGAGCAGCGCGTTCACCACAAAGCCCGCGCGGTCCGCGACGAGCACCGGGTCCTTGCCGCAGGCGCGCACGAACTCGAGGACCGTGTCGATCGTCTCGTCGTTCGCCGAGAGCGGGCGCACCACCTCGACGAGCGACATCACCGGCGCCGGGTTGAAGAAGTGCACGCCGCAGACGCGCTCGGGCCGCGAGGTCTCCATGGCAAGGTCGATCACCGACAGGGTCGACGTGTTGGTCGCCAGGATGGCGTCGTGGCGCACCGAGCGGTCGAGCTCGTTGAAGATCGTCTTCTTTACGTCCATGTCCTCGACGACGGACTCGATCACGAGGTCGCAGTCCGCGAGGTCCGAGAGCGAGGAGGTCGCGTTCACGCGTGAGCGAAGGGCGGCGGCGTCCTCGGCGCTGCGCTTGCCCTTGTCCACCTGACGGGCGAGGGACGCGTCGAGGCCCGCGAGCATCGCCTCGGCCGAGGCCAGCGAGCGGCTGCGCACGATGACGTGGGCGCCGGTCGCGGCGACCACCTCGGCGATGCCGCTGCCCATGATGCCCGAGCCGAGCACGCCCACGGATCGCAAGTTCATCTCCGAACATTACTGGCCGGTTCTCGTCGCAGTGCGAGACTGGATACGTGCCCGCGACCACCCTGTACTGCGGAAGCCTCGCGGCCTTTTCGGGCGCGCTCGACGACGGCCTGATCGGGCTGGTCGACGGCGCGGACGTGGTGGTGGTGCCGACGGCGGCGGCCTTCACCGGGGCGCTCGCCGCGGCGTTGGAGATCGCCCACGCACTCGAGGGTCGCGCCGCGATCGAGACGCTGATGGCGATCGACCGGGCCGGCTGCTCCGAGGCGTACTTCGCCCGCCGCATCGGAGAGGCCGATCTCGTCGTGCTGGCCGACGGCTCGGCGCTGCACGCGCGCACCACCTGGCGCGAGACGCCTCTCGGTGCGGCGCTGCGCGGCGCGCGGCGCCTCGTGGCGATCGGCGCGGTCGCCAGCGCGCTCGGTGACGTGATGATCGACCCGCGCGGGGGCGCCCCCACGACCGGACTCGGCTATCGGGGCGGCCTCGTGGCGACGACGCCGGCGAGCGACGAGCAGCTCGATCGCACCCGCCAGCTGCTCGGCGAGGACCACGTCCTCGCGGTGCTCGCCTCAACGGGCGTGCTCGCCTCGACTGACGACGTCTGGAGTGTCGCACGCGGTGAGGTCACTCTCACACGCGGCAGCGACGAGGTGACGCTCTAGGCCTCGTGGATGGTGACCGACTCGATCACCACGCGCTCTCGTGGCGCGCCCGAGGGCGAGCCGATGTCGTTGATGGCGGCGACCACGTCGAGCCCCTTGACCACTTTGCCGAAGAGCGAGTAGAGGGGGGGCAGGCGCACGCCGTCGGGCCCAGAGATCACGAAGAACTGCGAGCCGTTGGTGTTCGGCCCGGAGTTGGCCATCGCGAGCGAGCCCAACTCGTAGCGGCCGGGCTTGGGCAACTCATCGTTGAAGCGATAACCCGGGCCGCCGGTGCCGGTGCCCGTCGGGTCGCCGCCCTGGAGGACGAAGCCCGGGATGACCCGGTGAAAGACGATGCCGTCAAAGTAGTGCCAGCGCGCGAGGAACACGAAGCTGTTGACCGTGACCGGTGCGGCGAGTGGGTCGAGGAGGATCTCGAGGGTGCCCTTAGACGTGACCATCGTCGCGCCGTAGGTGCGCTGCGGGTCGATGATCATCGGCGGGGCCTCGCTGAAGCGCTGGCGCGGCTCGCTGGACCCGTCGGGGTTGGGGACGTCACTCATCTCAGCTCACTTTCAAGAGGTCGACGACGAAGACCAGGGTGTCGTTCTTGGCGATGCCCGCGCCCGGGGATTGGGCACCGTATCCCAGCGAAGGCGGGATGATCAGTTCGCGCCGTCCACCGACGTGCATGCCGACGATGCCCTCGTCCCAGCCCTTGATGACCTGACCGGCACCGATCGTGAAGGAGAAGGGCGAGCTGGTCCAGGACGACTGGATCACTTTGCGCGTGGAGTAGGTGGCGAGCACGTACTGCACGGTCACCTTCGAGCCGATCATGGCCGGCTTGCCCCCGCCGTCAATGAGGTCCGAGACCTCCATGACCTTGGGCGGATTCCCGGCGGGCACGACGACCGTGGGGGGCTTGCCGAAGGTTCCCGCCGGAGAGGGCGAGGCCACCTTGGCGAAGTGCGAGGGGATGGTGGTCGCCGTCGACTTGACCGTCGTCGTCGGCGCGGCAGCGGACGTCGTCGTGGTGGTCGTCGGCGTCGAGCTACCCGAGAAGAGGTACGCCGCTGAGATCACGATGGCGATCGCGACGACGCCCACGATGACCGAGCGACGTATGGTGCGCCGGCGCTTCGCCTCGCGCTGCATCTGCTCGATCTTCTGGCGTCGGGCCGCCTTCTGCCGTTCTCTTTTCGCTGTTGCCATGGGTGCGACACTAGTGGCCCGCCTGGGGCCAATTCGCGGTCAGGTAGTTTTGACCCATGGCCCTCGTTGTTCAAAAGTACGGTGGCACCTCTGTGGGTGATCCCGAGCGAATCCGCGCCGTGGCCGAGCACATCGCGCGCACCCGCGCCGCCGGCAACGACGTCGTCGTCGTGGTCTCGGCCATGGGCAAGTTCACCGACGAGCTGATCCGTATGGCCGACGAGGTCTCGCCGACGCGCCCGCCGCGCGAGCTCGACATGCTGCTGACGTCGGGTGAGCGGATTTCGATGGCCCTGGTGTGCATGGCCCTCGCCGCGCTCGGCGTGGACTCGGCGTCCTTCACCGGCTCTCAGGCCGGCATCATCACCGACACCGACCACACCCGCGCCAAGATCCTCGAGATGCGCCCGGATCGGATCCGCGAGGCTCTCGACGACGGGCTGGTGCCCGTGGTCGCCGGCTTCCAGGGGGTCTCGACCGAGCGCGACATCACGACCCTGGGTCGCGGCGGCTCCGACGTGACGGCGGTCGCCCTGGCGGCCGCTCTGAAGGCCGACGTGTGCGAGATCTACACCGACGTCACCGGCGTCTTCAGCGCCGACCCGCGCGTCGTCTCGACCGCGCGCCGACTGCCCAAGGTCTCCTTTGACGAGATGATGGAGATCGCCGCGACGGGCGGGCGCGTGCTGATGCTGCGCTCGGTTGAGTTCGCGCGCCGCCATGGCGTGCCGCTGCACGTTCGCTCGAGTTTCACCTGGGAGCCAGGTACCTGGATTGTGGAGGAGGACCCCACTATGGAAGAAGCCGTCGTCTCGGCCATCACCGACGACACCTCGGAGGCCAAGGTCACCGTCGGCGGCGTGCCTGACCGGCCCGGCATCGCCGCCCATCTCTTCCGCCAGCTGGCCGAGCACGGCGTCAACGTCGACATGATCGTCCAAAACACCGGGGCCAACGGGATGACCGACATCTCCTTCACCGTGGCCAAAACCGACCTCGACGCGGCGCGCACGGTGTGCCAGGAGGTCAAGGAGGCGATCGGCGCGACCGAGGTCACGACCGACGACGCCGTTGGACGGGTCTCGATCGTTGGCGCCGGCATGAAGTCGAGTCCGGGCGTGACGGCCCTCATGTTCGAGACGCTCTCCGAGCACGGGATCAACATCGAGATGATCTCGACGAGCTCGATTCGCATCTCGTGCGTGGTGCGCGCCGATCGCGTTGCCGACGCGGTGCGTCACCTGCACACCGCCTTCGGCCTCGACGCCGCCTGACCGTAGACTGACCCCATGAATCTGGCGATTGTCGGTGCGACCGGTCAGGTCGGCACCGTGATGAGGGCGATCCTGCGCGAGCGGCGTTTCCCGGTGGATTCCATCCGCTTCTTCGGCTCGTCGCGCTCGGCGGGCACGACCCTCGAGTGGAACGGCTACAGCGTCGAGGTCGAGGACGCCGCGACCGCCGACTTCACCGGCATCGACGTCGCGTTGATGTCCTCGGGGGCGACGAGTTCGCGCACCATCGCGCCGCGCCTGGCCGCAGTCGGGGCGATCGTGGTGGACAACTCCTCGGCGTGGCGGATGGATCCTGACGTGCCGCTGGTCGTGTCCGAGGTGAACCCCCACGCACTCACTTCGATTCCCAAGGGCATCGTCGCCAACCCCAACTGCACGACCATGGCCGCGATGCCGGTGCTGAAGCCGTTGCACCTCGCGGCGGGCCTGCGCTCTCTCACCGTCGCGACCTACCAGGCGGTCTCCGGGGCGGGACGCGAGGGCGTCGACGAGCTCGCCAGCCAGCTCGAGGCCACCCTCGCGCGAGACGTGCGCGTCCTGACCTTCGACGGGGAGGCCTTCGAGCTCACCCACGGTGAGAAGTTCCCGGTGACCATCGCCCACAACGTGATCCCCCTGGCGGGATCGATCGTCGATGACGGTTCGCTCGAGACCGGCGAGGAGCAGAAGCTCCGCGACGAGAGCCGCAAGATCCTTGAGATCCCTGGCCTCTTGGTCGACGCGACCTGCGTGCGCGTGCCGGTCTTCACCGGGCACTCCCTCGCGATCACCGCGAGTTTCTCGCGCGACCTGTCGCCCGAGGAGGCGACGTCGATCCTCGCCGGCGCGCCCGGCGTGGTCCTCGCCGAAGTGCCCACTCCGCGCCTGGCCGCGGGCAAGGACCCCTCCTACGTCGGACGTATCCGCCGCGCCGAGACCGTCGAGCACGGCCTCTCGCTCTTCGTTGCCAACGACAACCTGCGCAAGGGCGCGGCGCTGAACGCCGTGCAGATCGCCGAACTGCTGGTCGCGCGCTAGAGCGCGCGGGCGAAGCGTCGGTCCGGGACGAACCACATCACCGAGACCGCGACGTACAGCGAGTAGGAGATCCACGGGCTGACGAGGGCCAGGGCCGCCCCGCCCGCGTAGAGCAGCTGCGAGACGAGGCCTTTGTGGTCGCGTCCCACGATGCGCGCGACGACCGGACGCGCCTCGGCGCGCACGATGGAGCGCGTCAGCGCCGAGAACGCGAGGGCCGAGGCGAGCGCGACCACGCCGTAGGTGGCGGCGGGCGCGGCGTCGCGGTAGTCGCGCGCCACCCACTCGGTCATCATCGGGATCAGCGACAGGAAGAACAGCAGCGCCAGGTTTGACCACATCACCCCCGATGAGATCCGCGTCGCCGCGCGCATGAGGTGGTGATGGTTGTTCCAGTAGATGCCGAGGAAGACGAAGTTGGCGACGTAGACGAGGAGTTCGGGAAGACGGTGACCCATCGCGTCGAAGACACCGCTGACCGGCGCGCGCAGGCTGAGGGCGGTCAGCGTGATGATGACTGCGAGGACCGTCGCTGAAGGCCTCCAGGCGGCTCGTGCCGATACCGCTGTCCTCACCCTCCATCTCTCCATTGTGGAGGGCGGGGCGCGAACGCCGCGGTATCTAGTCGGCGCCGCTGCGCCCGACCTGGCGCCGGGCCAGGTTGACGCAGTGGTCACCGAAGCGCTCGTAGAAGCGCGCGAGAAGTGCCACCTCGACCGCCACCGGCAGGGCCATCGAGCCCGAGGTCAACTCGGCGGTGAGCGACACGTGAAGATCGTCGAGCTCGTCGTCGATGTCCTCGATGGCGCCGGTCGCCTCACGCTTGCCGTCGATGATCACGTCGGTGGCCTCACGCCAGATGGTCGCAGCTACCTCGCCCATGCGCTCGATGAGCCCGCGGCTGCGTGGGGACATTTCCGCACCCAGCCCGCGGGCGGCCCGGCGCGCGATGTGCTCGGCCAGGTCGCCATTGCGTTCGACCTCGGGCAAGATGCGAAGGAGCGTGAGCAGGTCCTGACGCGTCGCGACGTCGAGCGCACTGTCCGCGGTCAACTCCTGCTCTGCGCGGCTGACGAGCAGGTCGACGAGCTCGTCGATGATCACGTCGTGCTCGACCACGCGTTTGGCGAGCTCGCGGTCGCCGGCTAAGAGGGCGTGGGTCGCCTCGGTCATCGCCTCTCCGACCAGAGCGAACACTCGCACCGTCTGAGGGCGCAGCTGGCTGAGCACGACGGAGTGGCCGACCATGTCCGAAGAGTCGTGGCGGGGGCCAAAGGGCAGTCGGGGACGCACGAATGGAGGCTACAGCGGCGTTGCTCGCGCGAGGCCCGGCACGACGTTCCCGTTGGAGAATGTCCGACCCGAGTCAGACCCCGTCACTAGGGTGAGGAAAACGGATGAGAGGCCGGTCGTGACGGTGATCGTGGGCGTTGTGGGAGTGGTCGTCGGGGCGTTGCTCGCCTGGGTGCTGGCCCAGCGGCGAAGCCAGGCGTTGCGCGACGACGTCGCCGCGGCCCGTGGAGAGGTGGCGGTGCGCGACGCCCAGCTCGCCGCGGCCCAGGGTGATCTCGCGCGCATCCAGCTCGAGCACGAGGCGGCGATCGCTGGTCTCGAAGCGACGTTCGAGAACCTCTCCAACCGAGTCCTTGCTGCACAGATGGACAGCTTCGCTCGGTCCCAGCAGGACGTCCAGCGCGAGCGCGACGAGAAGCTCGGACTCACGATCCAGCCCCTGACGGCGATCCTCTCCCAGTACGAGAGGAACCTCGCCGAGTTCGGCCGCGAGCACGTCGTCGCCCTCGAGGACGTCAAGAAGCGCGCCGCCGACTTGCTCGAGGCCCAGCGGCGCACCCAGGAGGAGACGAGTCGGCTCAACCAGATCCTGGGGCGGAGCGATCAGCGGGGCCGCTGGGGCGAGATCCAGCTCGCTAACGTTCTCGAGCGCTCGGGACTTCGCGAGGGGATCGACTACTCGACTCAGGTCACGACGGTCACCGAGGCGCGCGTGGGCCGGCCCGACTTCGTGGTGAACGCTCCGGGCGGTTGGAAGCTCGCCCTGGACTCGAAGTTCCCCTTTGATCGTTTCGAAAAGGCTCTCGCCTCGAGTGACGTTGACGAGCGGCGCGCCCTGTTCGCCGAGCACGCGAGAGCACTGCGCAGCCACGTGAAGACCCTCGGGTCCAAGGCGTACTGGGAGGGCATCTCGCCGGCGCCGCAGTTCGTGGTGTGCTTCGTTCCGAGCGACTTCGCCATTAGCGCCGCTCTCGAGGCCGATTCGGAACTGCTCGACTACGCGAGCCACTCGCGAGTGCTGATCAGTGGTCCCACCAACCTGCTCGGGCTGCTCTGGTCGGTCGCGGCAGTGGTGCGCCATCACGACGCCGTGCTCAACCAGGAGAAGATGCTCGAGCGCGCGGGTCAGATCTTCGACCGCCTGGCCAAGGTCTTCGAACCGGTCGCCAAGATGGGCGAGTCGCTCAATCGCAGCGTCGAGAACTACAACAAGATGGTCCGCTCCCTCGAGTCGCGCCTGCTGCCCGCCGCGCGCGACCTGCGCGCCTACGGCGGCGCGCACGGCAAGGAACTTCCCGAACTGACCGAGCTCACCCAGCTCTCGGCCCCTCCGAACCAGATGGTGTGGGACGTCGACGCCTCCGCGCTGGGTGAGGGTTCATCCGAGATCCTCGACGTTGAGGGCGACGAGTAGTCCGATCGGCGATACGGGGTTGCCACCTGATGTCACACCACACCACAAGACTATGAAGTAATGAATTTAAGTGAGTGGGCCAAAGTACAGGGATACATCCCCAGACCGCCTACCGGTGGTTTCGAGAAGGAACGCTGCCGATCCCCGCACGAAAGACGGGGCGACTTATTCTCGTCGGCGATCTCGAAACGCAGAGCTTGGAGGATGGCATGACCGCCGTCTACGCTCGCGTCTCATCTGGTGACCAACGAGCTGACCTTGATCGCCAGGTATCGCGTGTGGGCGTCTGGGCTACGGCTCAGGGTCATTCGATTGACCGCGTGGTAACCGAAGTTGGCTCCGGTCTCAACGGCATGCGACGCAAATTCCTCGCCCTGCTTAGCGACCCATCCGTGACAACGATTGTGGTCGAACATCGTGATCGCTTCGCCAGATTCGGCTCTGAATACGTCGCTGCCTCGCTCGAAGCGCACGGACGCAGTCTGATCATCATGGACGACACCGAAGTCGACGTCGACCTCGTTCGCGACATGACTGAGGTGTCGACCTCGTTCTGGGCCCGCCTCTACGGCAAACGCGCGGGCGTCCTTCGCGCGGCAAAAGCCCTCGCGGCGGCGCAGGAGTCGACCGATGCCGCGTAAGTACTGCCCACCCGAGGGCCAGGCCATCCAAGCCTTCACCTTCGCGCTCGATCCCACGGACGAACAGTCAGCCCAGATCAGTCGATTCTTCGGAGCGTCGCAAGGCCTTTAACTGGACCCTCGCGACAATCACGGCCGATCTCGAGCACTACCGTGAGACCGGAGAGTCGGGGACGCCCCCCTCGTTTTACTCCCTGCGCAAGCGTTGGAACGCCGAGAAAGGCACCGTCTGCGTCAACCACACTACGGGTGAGGTCTGGTGGCAAGAAATCTCGAAGGAAGTCTTCGCCGACGGCGTACGCGGCGCCACCGACGCCTACTGGCGCTGGCAGAAGTCGCGTTCGGGCACTCTCAAAGGTCGCCGCGTCGGCTTCCCCCGGTTCAAGAAGCGTGGCAAAGACCGCGACCGCTTCTCCTTTACTACCGGCACCATGCGCCTCGACGCCGACCGGCGACACCTTACGTTGCCGGTGCTCGGGACTCTGCGCACGCACGAAAACACCCGACGGATCGAACGGCTCATTGCAATGAATCGA
>JAJYGN010000059.1 GCA_021790675.1 Actinomycetes bacterium | reverse complement strand
ATGCGCCTGCGCCACCAACGTGTCTGAAGGGCGTGTTTCACAGGTGGCGCCAGCGCTGACGGTACCCACAACGCTGAGGAGTGCGGCGACAGCGACGATGGTGATGTGCTTGCTACATGTTCGTAAAGGTTTCGGCGTTCAGGGGCCTTTTGGGTTGATTTAGGCTAAACTGGCCTCTCAACTGCCGATTTAGGGAGGCCGGTGGCTCGGACGCCGCAGCTTCAGTTCGCCGTCGTCTGCCCTGTGCGTGCGCACAGCGGCGGCAAGGTCGTGCGCAATGGCAGGCGCGTGGTGGGTGGCGTCACCTACCAGCGTTTCCTCTGCCAGCCCCGGCGCGGTGAGAAGCACGTGATCCAGGCGCCGCTGAGTGACGGTCTCCCCGAGTTCGCACCACCCTCTCCTCCTGAGCGTTGCCCCAGTCATCCACACGCCCACACCATTCGTGCGGGCCGCAGGGCGGGGGCCAACGGCGTCGTGCGTCAGCGCTACCGATGCTTCCCGACCAACGGCGATCCGCCACACCGCTTCTCACCGGCGCTCTCCCGGCTGGCGGTCGATCACGGTGAGACCTGCCCGGAGTGTCAAGCCTTACGAGGTGCGAACCGAGGCGACACTAACGCAGCGCGCGGACACCGCTACACCGCTCGCGTGGTTGCGGCCGCGCTCGAAGCGCTGGGGGCGGGGCAGAGCTACGGGGCAGTTGGACAGTGGGCTCGTGAGCAGGCAAGGGTGGGTCACCCCGAGAGGGCTCAGGTGTCGTATCTGCGCTCGCGCGAGGAGACCAAGCGCCGCCGCGCTGCGTGGCGTCTCGCTGCGGACTGGACGGAGACTTTCGCGCCCGTGCTATGGGAACCGTGGGCCGAGCAGGCTCGAGCTGAAGTCCAGCAGGCGATGGGCGGGCGCACGAAGGACCGTGAGGTGGTGGCACTTCTCATCGACGACATCCCGATCTTCACGGCTCGGGCCGAGGGACGTCGCGGCGGCGGTCAGCGCTTCGCCGTGCTGGCGGCCACCGAGACCTTCGTCGATCGCTCGAACGGACGCCGGCACAATCGCCTTCGGCTGCTGCGCGCCTACCCAAGCCACGACGCGGACGCCTACCGGCTGCTCCTAGCCGAGCTCGGCTACGTGCCCGACGTCATCCTCGCGGACGGAGCCAGCGGAATCCGCGGCGCAGTCTCGTGGCTCCGGCGCAACAACCCCGACAAGCCCTTCACGACCCTTCTCTCCGCCTACCACCTGCGCAGTCAGTTGCGACGCCAGTTCTCTGACCTCGCCAAGCCCTACGGCTTCCAGCCGGGAGATCTACTCGACCGTCTGGACAACTGGTCATTCTGCGTGTCGGGAACGGCGTGGCGCGCCTGGTGGAGCGACTACGAGGCGCGTCTCACCGCCCAAGGCATTCCCCCATCGTCCTGGCCCCAGCGCTGGATCTCTCGGGTCAAGCCGATGGTAGATGAGCAGATGACGCTGTTGGATGAGCACCAGATCCTGCCGCGCTCGACCGGCGCTCTCGAGGCGACGCTGTTCAGCCTCGTGGAACCGTCGCTCGATCGGCGCGCGATCGGCTTCGGTAACCTGGCCCGCACCAACCGGCTCCTGGACCTGATGGTGCTGCGAGCCAACGGTGCCTTCGCGAGTCAGTCGCGGGTGGTGGAGCAACTCAATGCCGACGCGCGCAACCACGGCGGCTTCGCGGCCCCGGTGCGCTCGATCACGGACCGACGGATGGAGAGGTCACTTCTCGATCTCACGTCCCTCGAACGACTCACGAAGGAGGCCGGACTGTGAGCGCCCGCCCCCACGCACTCGACCTTCCGGGCCGCAGATTGGTCGTAGTCGATGTCGAGACCAACGGCCTGCACGGCGACGTGCGCATCCTCTCACTTGGCCTGGCCGAACTGCGGCGCGGCATCGTCGCGCGCTCGCAGCACTGGCTCATCGATCCGGGCAACGTCCGGATGGAGGAGGGCGCCATCGCTGTCAATGGCCTCACGCCAGAGTTGCTCGAAGGCGCCAGCAGCTTCGCCGACAACTTCGAGACGATCGCCGAGTGGCTGCAGCCCGGCCCCACCCGACTAACCCTCGTCGCCCACAACGCCCACTTCGACGCTGCGCGCCTACGTGACGAGTTCCGGCGCCTCGGCGAAGAGCTACCGTCGTTCGACCTGCTCGACACCCGCCGCCTGGCGGAGGCCACGGAGATCCCGGTGACCAGTCGCTCGCTCGCGGCTCTGCTCGACGCACTGGGTCTCGCCAACACCGCACCCCACACTGCCCTCGCCGACACCCTGGCCGTCGCTGAGGCCGCCACCCAGATGATGAAGCTCTTGACCCGTCGGTCTGGTCCAATGTCTCTCGCCGAAGTGATCGATGCGCTGTGCGTCCCCTATGACCCCGAGCGGGGGCAGCGCGAGCTGGATGACGAGGAGACCAGCGCCCTCGCCTCATTCTCCGACGCTCACCGCTCGGCGCACCTGACTGACATCTCCGATGGGCGTCGGCGAGGCGCCGTGCTCAATGTCTGCTTGGCCGAGCACTGCGTGTTCCTGCCCCGCCGGATGGAGGACGGGGTGCGCTCGTCCGAGCAAGCGAAGCAGGTGGCAGCCTGGGCGATAACCCACCTCGAAGAGAGCCGGCTCACGCGCGCGGACCAAGGACGCTTGCTGCGCGGGCTGGGCCAAGTGCTACGCCGCACCGAGAACCCGAAGTTCGTCGCGGCCTTCTACCACTCCCGCTTGGTGCCCTACCTGACCAAGTCGCGCAAGTGCGCTACGCGACGCCAGTGTGAGCGCTGCGCCGACGAGAGCGGGGTCTGCGACTTTGTCGGAGTGCTCCGCCGCATCGTCGATGCCTTCATCCGAGACGAGTATGACCCGGCCCGTCCGATGCGCCGGGCACGCGTTGATGCGTTCCTCCCCGGCTACGACCCGGCGGTGCCGCGCAAGCGCGGACGGCCCCCTCAGGGCTTCTACGGGGAGCTTGTGTTCCAGGGTCACCTGGACGCCGCCGGCTACGGCGCCGCACGTGTGGCCGAGCATCGCCGCGTCACGGGCAGTCGGGACTGGGCCTACAGCGTGCTGGCGAAGGCTTGGAACGACGGTTGCCACACGCCGCACCTCGTCGAGATGCTCGCGTCGATGACCGTCGTGGACGCGGTCGGGGAGGTCGATGCGGACGGCGTGTTCGATCCGAAGGCCCCGGTGCGCAACGCCATCTCCTACATCGACACCTGCCTTGAGGAGAACGCTGGGATCTTCGACCCGGTGCTGCGCCAACTGACCAAGCGGCGTGATCGGCTCGAAGCATTGGCGAACGCGCCGGTGCGTCCACCTCGCGACCCGTCGAGGGCTCGCAACCGCCGACCCCCACATCGTTACCAACTCGGGGTGGCTCCGCCTCTCATCTCGCGTAGTGGAGAGAGGACACCAAGGACTGCTGCTGGGCGCCTCTCAGCACGCGGGGCAGTGCGTGGGTAGCGTGGAACGAAGGTGCGCTTGGGGCCGAACCTATAGAGACGTCGTGTCGCCCCGGGCACGCCGAAGCAGTGTGGCCAGTCTCAGCGAGGCCGCGGAGACGAGCACTAAGAGGATGAGGACGTGACCAAGACCAAGCTCGAGCTGACCTGGCCCAACAAGGATCAGTTCCTGCTCGTGCCGAAGGACGAGACGGGAAAGCCCATCTGGGTCTCACGCGATCACCCCGCCGCGCACGAGGTGCGTCTCACCCGAGAGATCCAGACAGTCGGGGATGTCGGAACCGCCCCCATTGCAGACAACACGGTCTTCGTGGGCGACAGCCTCGACGCGATGAGGGTGATGCTCGAAGTCCCCGAGTTCGCTGAACGATACGCCGGGCAGGTCAAGCTCATCTACGCCGACCCGCCCTTCAACACAGGGCAGGCCTTCGATCACTACGACGACTGGATGGAGCACGCCACCTGGCTGTCGTTCATGCGAGATCGCCTCGTCTTGATGCGTGATCTCCTCTCGCCCGATGGGTCAGTGTGGATCCACCTTGATGACGCCGAACAGCACCGGATGCGCTTGCTGATGGATGAGGTGTTCGGAGCCGAGAACTTCGTCGCCACGGTTGTGTGGCAGAAAGTCTACGTAGGGGACAACCGCTCGCTCTTTGCGACTGCACACGACTACATCACCATCTACGCGAAGAGTAAAGGCGAGTGGAACCGCAATCTCCTGGAGCGCACGCCAGACCAGCTCACTGCTTACAAGAATCCCGACAACGACCCGAGAGGCCCCTGGCGGATGTCGGACACCACCGCACAAGGGGGGCGTGGGACCGCGGGCCAGTTCTACTCGCTCGAGCTTCCGGACGGGCGCGTGCTGGACCCACCTCCTGGCAGGTGCTGGGTCTTCACGAAGGAGCGCTTTGACGAGATGGTTGACGACAACCGCATCTGGTTTGTTCCTGGCGGGCGTCCCTACATCAAGACGTTCCTTGCTGAGGTCCAGAGCGGAATGGTACCGATGACGTGGTGGAGTCACGTTGAGGTTGGACACAACAAGGAGGCAAAGCTCGAGAGCAAGCAGCTGTTCCCGACCGAGACGCCTTTCACGACGCCTAAGCCGGAACGTCTACTGCGGCGCATCATCCACATCAGCACTGACCCCGGTGATCTCGTCTTCGATCCCTTCGCCGGGTCGGGGACCACCGCCGCCGTGGCACACAAGATGGGCCGCTCCTACACCACTGTCGAGCTCTCGCCGGCAAACGCCTCTGATTACGTTGTGCCGCGCCTAACCAAGGTCGTAGAGGGTGAGGACGCGGGTGGTGTTACGGAAGATCTCCGTTGGCAGGGCGGTGGGGGCTTTCGAGTCGTGGCCATCGAACCCTCGATCTACGAGGTTACTGACGAGAACCTCGTCTTCTTGCGTGAGGACGTGAGCACCGCCGATCTCGAGCGTGCGGTCGCCGGGCAACTCCGTTTCGCGACCACGCAAGGCGAGGCTCCCTTCTGCGGGCGGCGGGGGCGGATGCTGCTCTCCGTAGTTTCCGGTGTGGTGGGGGTTGAAGAGATAGACGCTCTCGTAGCCCGTCTGCCAGAGGGCTGCCGTTTGACCATCGCGGCTGGCGCCCTAATCCCTGGGGCGGCTGACTACCTCGCTCGCGTATCGAAGGGTTCGCGAGCGATGAAGATCCCCCGAGATGTCCTACTGCGCTCGCGTCGGAGACCAGCGCGAGAGGAGGAGAGCGGTGACTGACCTCATCTTCGATCCGTCCCTCGTCGAGGGAATCGCCACGATGCTGGACCTGCGCGCCCCTAACCGTGACGCTCTCGCGGTCATCGCGGAGCACCTCGAGACCCTCCCCCGGGGCGACCAGCTGGTGGCGAGCATCGCCACCGCCGTGGGCAAGACCTACGTGGCGGCTGGTCTGGTCGATTACCTCTACGAGCAGGGCGTGCGCAACGTCGTCATCGTGGTGCCGAGCACGATCATCCTCACCAAGACCCGCGCCAACTTCACGCCAGGGCACCCCAAGTTCGTGCGTGGGCTCCAGTGCCGGCCCGTGATCGTGACGTTGGACGACTTCGAGAACGGCCGGATTGCTGGCGCACTCGAGAACCCGGACGTGATGAAGGTGTTCATCTTCACCGTCCAGTCGCTGCTGCGACCGGACACGAAGGAGAACCGTCGCGCCCACAGACCTCACGAAGTGCTTGGTCAGGCGCTCACCGACCACCTTCGTGCAGACGACGACCTGGTTGTGATCGCCGACGAGGACCACGTCTACGAGGGCAACGCCAAGAAGTTCTTCGCCGCGATAGCCGATCTGACGCCCCGCGCTCTCGTTGGCCTCACGGCCACCCTGGATCCGAAGACACCGGTGTCCGCCGTCATCTACAACTACACCCTGGCTCAGGCCATCGCCGACGGCTTCGTGAAGATCCCCATCATTGTTGGCCGCGAGCGTGAGCTGAAGGACACCCGTGCCCAACTCCTCGACAGCGTGGCCCTGCTCGACGCCAAGCGCAATGCGTTAGCTGCGTGGTGTGCGGCTACCGGCAAGCCGTTCATCCAACCGGTCCTGCTCGTCGTGGCCCAGACCATCGAGGAGGCCGAGCAGATCCGCGACACTCTGTTGGAGCCCGATCTCCTGGGCGACCCCGCACAGGTTCTGCTCATCACCTCGAAGGAGTCCGACGAGGAGATCGCCCGTCTGGACCTGATCGAGCGGCCCGAGAGCCAGATCCGCGCAGTGGTCAGTGTGTCGATGCTCAAAGAGGGCTGGGACGTGCGCAACATCTACGTCATCACCTCCACCCGCGAACTCGAGAGTAAACTGCTCACCGAACAGATTCTCGGCCGCGGGTTGCGTCTGCCCTTTGGTCAGCGCACCGGTGTCCAGATGCTCGACAGCGTCGAGGTCTTGAGCCATCACAGCTTCTCGAAGCTCCTCGACCAGGCGCGTTCCCTGATCCGCGCGACGCTCGGCGATCGCGCCGATGAGGCCGCCGCTACCGTGCTCACCGCCAGTCAGGTCCCAACTACTGAGCCCGGGCAGGTGGGCGCATCCTGGACACCGCCGGCCGGCGCTGCCGCAGTGACTTTCTCTCTGCCCGGTGGCGCGCCGTCCCTGCTTGACGATCCGGACAGTGTTGGACCGTCCGAGGTCGGTGGCATCGCCACCCTTGACGAGCGCCTCGCCCAAGGTGCGCAGGCGGAGGCGGCTGTCGCCCAACCCCAGAGCCCGCAGGAGGTTCCCGGGGCCAGGCTGCCTCTCTACATTCCTCGCATCGACGTCTCCTTTCGACGCACGCCCCTCTCACTCGACCACATCAATCTCACCGAGGTCGAGGCTCTCGGCCAACGCTTCAGTGAGGACAATGCGAAGCTCCTACGCCGCAAAGCGTTCACTGGCATAGACATCGTCGATGCCGAGGGTGCTGTCGAGGAGGCCGCGATCGCCCGTCTGCCCATTGACACGATCGAGATGGACCTGGTGGGGCGGCTCGTGCGTTCCGATGCGATCACCCAGACGACAGAGGGCGACCGGTTCGCGAAGGCCATCGCCCAGGCGTTCCTTACGGGCGCGCGTGTTCGCGAGGGCGTCGGATGGCGTCCCGAACATCTCAGCCTGGCCAGTGCGGCGCTCACCGAGTGGGTGGCCGAGAAGCTGATGAACACGAAGCCCGAAGAGGTGACAACCGTCACACTCGCACGGTTCCCCGATGGCACTGCGCTGCGTCCACTCACTGCTGCGCCCCTCAATCGCAACTTGGTGGCGATCCGAGCCAACTTCGTGCGTCGCCAGCCCTACTCGGGCTGGACGAAGTCCATCTATCCGTCAGCGCGCTTCGACAGTTGGTCGGCCGAGTTCCGCCTGGCGGAACTCCTTGACCGCGCTGACGAGGTCGCCGTGTGGCTGCGCGTCGAGGAGGACGTGCCGCTGCGTATCAACTACCGCCGAGGCTCGTCAGCGAGCACCTACCGCCCCGACTTCATCGCCGTCGATCGCGACGGCACTCACTGGATCCTCGAAGGCAAGGCGAATGACGAGATGACAGATGAGCTCGTGCTCGCGAAGCGCGAGGGAGCCACCGAGTGGGTCCGTAAGGTCAATGCCTCGACCTCGGTCCAGTCGAAGTGGGGTTACGTCCTTGCGTCCGAGGACATTGTCGGCTCGGCGGGCGACTGGCGCGCACTGATGGCCGGTGCACAGGTCTTCCGCTGAGCACGGTGCGCCTTGTCGTGGCTAACGGGCGGCCACCCACTCATCCAACGCTGACCGGAGGCGTTGGGCCCGGTCCAGCCAGTCCTGTCCGCGTTCCGGAAGTCTGTCCAGGTCCGTCTTGACACTCGCAAAGAAGTCCTCGGCGTCTGAACCAAGGGCACGCATCTCCGATGCCGCGATGCGGCGCCCCGGGTAGGGGTCGAGCCGTCCCGCGGATGAGCGGAGTTTGGCGATCTGAACATCGACCCCAGTTTCACGGTAGGTGTGGATGGAAGCGGTGTGGACGTGCTGGCGGTTTACGTCAGCAATGTCAGGGAGTGTGCCGTGGACTGCCGACTGTGAAAGGTGGTGCAGCACCCGGTCGAGCGAGTTCCCGAGCGCGTCCAGGGAGCTCAATGCTTCGACCCGAACATCTCTCAGGAGGTCGGTGGGCCCGAGGCGCGAGTTCCGCCTCGAAACTCGCCATCGGATGAGCGAACCAACCACCGCGACCGCCCCCGCAAGGGCAGCGGGGAGAGCCAGAGCATCGTGGGAGGCGTGAACCAGAAAGGGCCAGACGGCCGTCGGCGATTGCGCAGTTCGATGGGTCACTGTCTCCTCCAGGTAGAGGCCCTGCTCTTGTGACACGGACTGTGTCGTCCCCCAACCCTTCTGGGTGGAGCTCTTTGGGCGGTTGCGACGCGTGGGCACCGATAGCATCGCGTGATGAGCGCAACCGCGAGCTTCTGGGTCGGGATCTTCGCCCTTGCTATCGCCATCGCTTCTGCCGCCTACACCCGCCAGCAGGCGCTCCTGGCCCGAGCGCGCAACCTCCGCGAGCGCACCCCGCACTTCACGGTGACGCTGAGCTCACCCGCGCCGCCCCCGGGCGATCGGGCCATCTACCTCATCCACCTGGACGGCCCGGAGGACCTGTCCTCGGTCATCATCAACAAGCCCCACACCACGGACCGCATCTCCTATCCGGTGGCCCCGACCGACCTGGGCGGTGGATGGCAGGACGCTGCCGGGCTCGGCCCGATGCGGTTGGGGGACACCAAACGTTTCACCCTCTGCTGTGGCTCGGCTGACGCGACCCCCGAGTTCGAGGTGCGGATCGACTGTGTCGGCGTGAACCAACGTCACGACCGCTGGCAGGTCCTCGAAGTCCTGGCCCCGCCCCGCGGGGACTGAGTAGCAATGGAGGCGCGCTGATGCCCCGGCGAGACCTCGGCGATGATCAGGCGTGGGCTCAGCTTCGAGCGATGGCTCGCCAGGTGACGCTCACACACGGACACACGGTGGTGCCACGGGGGATGGCTCTACTCGAGAACCTGCGCAACGCCGCCGCGATACTCGGCGTGCTTCCGCCGCGCGAGCGCGATCCGCTGACCGAGCTGATGTTCCGCACAGAGACCCTTCACGACTTCGGCGACTACGTCGCCTCCGCATACGAGGTCAGAGAGCAGATCAAGACATTGATCGGAACGCGCAGACGGGTGTTGGAGGTCCAGGACGTTGAGGTGACGCGAGCGCTCGACGAGGCGATCGTCGAGCACAACGCTTTGCCGAGCAACGCCACCGTCTACGCCATCAGCAACACCTTTCGCCATCGCATCCGTCCTGACACCATCAACTGGAAATCGCGTTTCCGGGTCCTCGACGAGGGAGGCGCTGAAATGTCGGTCATCGTGTATCTCGGGATGGCGGACCTGACGAACGGGCAGGGATGGACGCGGGAAGCGAAGAGCTACGTCGGCGCTGACGGTCAGGTGGAGCTACTGCCACTTGTCGAGGGCCACCTGATGTCCAGCTCGCGGCTGGTTCCGCTAGTCACCTCTGCGATCCACGACGAGTTCAGAGGCACCGGCCGGCGTTAGCGGACCACCGCCAACTCGAAGCATCCACCACTTCGACACCTCCGCCGATGAAGATGGCCGAGATGCGGGCTCTTTGTCGGGTGAGCGCCACCACCTCCGCTGCGCTGACGCGAGCCGTTGCGCGCACCTAAATCGGCCGTTTTGCGCCCTCAGGGGGCATTATCAACCTAAAAGGCCCCTGAACGCCGAAACCTCCAAGCTTAAGGAAGGGTCCGGCGGGCGACGCGACGTCCAGACCACCCGGCCAGCTGGTGATGATCGCGAGGGCCGTCCCCTGGATCGCTCCCTCCCGGAACTTTGCGGTGACGCCGAAGCCGCTC
>JAJYGN010000068.1 GCA_021790675.1 Actinomycetes bacterium | reverse complement strand
TCCTTTGCTTAGCCTCGACGCTACTTCGCGTCGTCGTCGGCGCCCCCCGGCGGGTCCCCCTCGAGGGTGCGAATTACCGCCGCGAGCGCCAGCGCCCGCTGGCGCAGCACGCCCTCGAGATCGACGCCGTCGCGGCGCGCTCGCTCGACGATGTCAACCAACGCGCCGGCGAGACCGTCATCGCTCGCCGGCGCCTCAACGCCCAGTCGCGCGGCCACGTCGGCGAGCTCGCTGTAGAGACGCAGGGCCGGCAACTGCCAGAGCACGCCATCGAGCTCACTCTGGCGCGCCTTCTCGGCTCGCTTGAGCGTTTCCCAGTTCGCCACGACGTCCTCGGCGCTGGCCGCGATCACGTCGCCAAAGACGTGCGGGTGACGCCCGGTCAACTTGTCGCGCACGCCGTCGGCGATGGTCGCGAGGGAGAAGAGCCCCTCCTCGTCGCCGAGTTCGGCGTGAAAGACGATCTGAAAGAGGAGGTCGCCCAGCTCCTCTTCGACATGGGCCACGACATCGAGATCTCCCTCGTCCGCGTGCACCATTGCTTCCAGGGCGTCGAGCGCCTCGTAGGACTCTTCGAGCAGGTGGCGCGTGAGCGACGCGTGATTCTGCTCGGCGTCCCACGGACATTCGCGACGAAGCGTGCGCGCGAAGTCCACCAGGTCGTCGATCGCGGCACCGGCACCGCGCGGGGCCTCGACCCAGAGCGACGTGAGGTGGTCGGCGTCGAACGTCGCGAGACGGCCGGCGGGCAGGTCGCGCACTTCCTCGTCGTCGAGGCCCAAGTGGTGCAAGACCGTCACCACCGAGGTCGCCGGCAGCCGGCTCGCCACCAGGGCGAGGACCTCGCGCGAGTAGGTCTGCAGGACGAGCAGCGGGCCCGGGCCGCGCAACGGCTCGCTCGAGGCCAGCGCGTCGACCACGCGCAGCTCGCCCGCCATGGGATCGCGGCCCAACCGGGCGCATGCCACGTCGATCACCGAGACCGCGCTCTCGAGAACGAGGTCAACGTCGGCCTCTGCGAGCAATTCGACGGTCCGCTCGGCTACGACCGGAGAGCCCGGCACCACGTAGAGCACCTCGTCGTGCTGGCGGGCCAGCGCGACCAGATCCGCCACGATGTCGCGATAGAGGTCCTCGAAGGACGCCGCCCTCTCGTAGAGGTCGTCGTAGCTCTCGACGTCGCCGAAGGGGTCGGCCGCGGGGTGGCGTCGGGTTCGAAAGCGCACCACTGGCGATTCGCGAATCAGCCGGGCGCTCCTCGCGGTGAGTAGCTCCGCGTCACCGGGGCCAAGCCCCACGACGCGCACCACGGCGCTCACTGATAGGCGGAGGTGGGCGCCGTGACGAGTATGGAGGTCGAGTTGACGTCAGCGGCCGGTGGCGTGGCCGGGGCGACGACCATCGGGCCCGAGGACGTCAGGCCCCAGCGTCCGAGCGCCGGGTCGACCGTGATCGCCGCGCGATAGAGGATCGACTCCTTGAGGGTGTTGGCCGAACTCGCGTTGAGGCTCTGGATGTCGGCGACCACCGCGCCCTGGGCCTCGGCGAGCGGCGTGACCGAGCGCTTGGTCGCCGCGACGTAGAGCGCGTAGGTCGCGCCGTTGGACTGGATGGCCCGCGGACTCGACGGGAAGGTGTTGAGCGGGGTCGAGGCGACGTCGGCGCGCACCGTCGCGTAGGCGCTCGACGTCGGCGGGTAGCACCCGTAGGCACCGCCCTTGACCTTGGACGCGTCGAGCGAGTACTTGCGCGCCAGATCCGCCACGCTCATGCCCGCCGCCTGGTCGTGCGCGAAGGCCGCCACCGACGTCGTGGGCACCACCGCGACCGACACGCACAGAGTGTCGTAGTCCGCCACGTGCGCCTTGTAGTAGGCCTTCACGTTGGCCGCGGTGAGTGGGATCGTCGAGTTCATCTTGGACAGTAGGAAGAGCGAGTAGGCCTGGGCCCTGATCTCGGCAGTGCGCATCTCGGGGGTCATCGCGGCCAGCGCCTCGGCCGACGAGCCCGGACAGCTCAACTGGTGGCTCGCGGCGGACTGGGTCATCTCGCCCAGCAGCGAGTCCTTGGCCTGCGCGAGATCGCTCGCGGTGGCCACGTAGTGGAAGTGTCGGGCGACGTAGTTCTCGAGTGCCACGCCCTCAACGCGCAGGTTCGCCCAGGCCGCGGCGCCCGATGCGGCCACGCTGGCGGCGCCGGCACCGGGCGAGTAGGACGCCGGGGCGAGCGCGGTGAGATAGCACTGCAGCGGCGTCGAGGTGGTGATGGCCGCGAGCTCACCGTTGAAGGTCGTCGCCGAGATCGACGAGGAGTCAACCCGCACGCTCGATGACGACCACACACCGTAGGCAGCGGCCCCGACGAAGGCCACAATCAGAAGTACGAGGAGACGACGCACCCGTCCATGCTACCGAGTGGGCTCAGAGGGCTGGTCGGCGCCGGGCGAGACCTCACGAACCAGTTCGAGGAGGGCGCGGGCGCTGACGTCGCCGCGCTCGAGTTCGACGCGCAGCTCGCGCGTGCTCTCGTCAAAGGCACGCGAGCCGAATCGGCGGCGGGCGCGCATCTGCTGGGTCACGCTCAGGGTCAGGGGGCCCATCTTCACGACGGGCTTGGAGCGCACGCCGACCTTGGCCTCGAGCACTACGAGCGACGTGATCCCTCGCTCGAGGCACGCCAGGCGCAAAGCGGCCAGGTCCAGCAGCCCTCGTGCCGGCGCGGGCAGCGCCCCGTAGCGGTCCAGCCACTCCGCGCCCAGGTCCTCGAGCTCGACCACGCTGGTCAGGCTCGCTAGACGTCTATAGGCCTCGAGGCGCGCGTCGTCAGCCTCGACGTAGTCCTTGGGCAGGTGGGCCTCGCCAGGCACCTCGAGGTTGACCGTCGCCACGGTGACCGGGGTGAGCCCTTTGGCGTCGGCGACCGCTTCGGCGACCAGCTGGACGTAGAGGTCGTAGCCCACGGCCGCGACCGGCCCCGACTGGTCGTGGCCGAGCAGGTTGCCCGCGCCGCGGATCTCAAGGTCGCGCATCGCGATCTTGAAGCCGCTGCCCAGGGCCGTGTTGTCGCCGATCGTGCGCAGGCGCTCGTAGGCGGTCTCGGAGAGAACCTGATCGGCCGGGTGGAACAGGTAGGCGTAGGCGCGCTGGCCGCCGCGCCCGACACGTCCGCGCAGCTGGTGCAGTTGGCCCAGGCCCAGGCGCTCGGCGCGGTCCACGATCAGTGTGTTGACACTGGGCAAGTCGATGCCGGACTCGACGATCGTCGTGCAGACCAGCACGTCGAAGCGCCGCTCCCAGAAGTCGATCATCACCCGTTCGAGGGTGCCTTCGTCCATCTGGCCGTGGGCCACGGCGATGCGCGCGTCGGGCACGAGCTGGCCGAGACGCCGGGCCACCTGGTCGATGTCGGCGACGCGGTTGTGCACGAAGAACGCCTGGCCCTCGCGCAGCAGCTCGCGGCGGATCGCCTCGACCACCGCGGCCTCGCTGTACTCGCCGACGTGGGTGAGGATCGGGCGACGATCCGCCGGCGGCGTCGTGACCATCGAGAGGTCGCGAATGCCCGCGAAGGCCATCTCGAGGGTGCGCGGGATGGGGCTGGCACTCAGGGTCAGCACGTCGACGCCGACGGCGCGCGCCTTGATCGCCTCCTTGTGGGCGACGCCGAATCGCTGCTCCTCGTCGACGACGAGCAGACCGAGGTTCTTGAACGTGACCGTATCGCTGAGCAGTCGATGCGTGCCCACCACGACGTCGACGCTGCCGTCGGTGAGCCCGCGCAGCGTCGCGGTGCTCTCGGCGTCGTCGACGAATCTGCTCAGCATGGCGACCCTCACGGGAAAACCCGCGAAGCGCTCACGCAACGTCGCGTAGTGCTGGCTCGCGAGCAGGGTGGTCGGCACCAGCAACGCGGCCTGCGTGTTGTCCTGGACGGCCTTGAAGATGGCGCGCAGCGCCACCTCGGTCTTGCCGAAGCCCACGTCGGCCACTACGAGGCGGTCCATCGGGCGCGGCGACTCCATGTCGGCCTTCACGTCAAGAATCGCCTGGGCCTGGTCGGGGGTGAGCGTGTAGGGAAAGAGCTCTTCCATCTCGCTCTGCCAGGCGCTGTCTGGCGCAAAGGCGTGGCCGGTCGCCACGCTGCGCTGGCGGTAGAGATCCACGAGATCCTGGGCGACCAGGTAGGCCGCGGCGCTCGCCTTGGCGCGGGTGCGCTGCCACTCGGCGCCGCCCATGCGCGAGAGCGCCGGCGCGTCACCGCCCGAGTAGGGGGTGAGCGCGTCGATCTGCTCAGTGGGCCAGTAGCTGCGACCATCCTTGAATTCGAGGACCAGGTAGTCGCGCACCGTGCCGTTCATCGTGCGCGTCGTCGTGCCCGAGAAGCGGGCGACGCCGTGCTGGCGATGCACCACGTAGCTGCCAACCGCGAGGTCGTCGAAGAACCCGTCGACGTTGCGAGCCCTCGTGTGCACCGCGCGGTGCGCGGCTCGCCGACCGGTCAGGTCCGCCTCGCTCCAGACAACGACGTCGGCGTCGTCGAGGGCGAAGCCCGCGGGCAACGCGCTGACCAGCACGCTCAAGCGTGCGTCGAGCACGCGTGCGGCGTCGGTGGTGACCTCCAGGCCTTCGGCGCGAAGTTGGTCGGCCATTCGCGACACGGCGGCCGGATTGGTCGTGAGGACGACACCGCGCCGGCGCGCGGGCCAGCCGCGCACGTGCGCGGCGATGCGCGAGGCGTCGCCCTGGACGACCGGTGGCGAGGTCAGCGCGGCGCCCGCGCCGGCCAGCGCGCCACCGATCCGTGTCGCTCCCGCGAGGTCGAGCTCGTCTCGCTTCACGTGCAACAGAGGCACGGACTGGGCGCCCCAGGTGGCGCCCACGACGTCGGCGAGCTCGCGCTCCTCGTCCAGCAGGTCTGCCAGGCGGTGCTCGACGCGATCGGGCTCGACAAGCACCACGGTGGCGCCTTCTAGCTCGTCGAGCAGGGTGCGTCGCTCGGCCCCGGCGAGCATCATCCAGCCCTCCATACCGTCGAGGAGTTCGCCCTCGGCCAGACGCGAGAGCATCGGGCGCGTCCACGGGTTCGCGGCGGCGACCTCGACGAGGGACTCACGCACGGCCCCCGAGGGGATCCACTCGCGCGCGGGAGCGATGACCACGTGCTCGAGGTCCTCGCGAGAGCGCTGGGTGGCGACGTCGAAGATCGTGAGGCGCTCGATCTCGTCACCAAAGAAGTCCAGGCGCACCGGCTCACTGGCCTGGGCGGGCCACACGTCGACGATGCCGCCGCGGACGGCGAACTCGGCGCGGTGCTCGACCAGGGACTCGCGCCGATATCCCGTCGCCACCAGTCGCGCCAGCAGCTCGTCGCGCTCGCGGCTCTCGCCGCGGCGAACCTCGAGGGGTTTGAGTGCCTCGCCCGGGGCCAGGATCTGAGAGATCGACCGGGCCGAAGCCACGATCACCCGCGGCGCGTCGCCGCGGGTGACGCGCCAGCGCACCAGGCTGCGCGCCGCCATCACGCTGACGTCGGGACTGACGCGTTCAAGCGGGTGTGTGTCCCAGGCCGGCCAAAGGGCAACGTCGTCCTCACCGAGCAGTGCCGCAAGGGCCTGGGCGAGCAGGTCGGCGTCGGCCGAGGTCGCCACGACGGCGAGCACCTGGGGGTGATCGAGGGCCAGGGCCCCCACCGCGAGGGGAGTCGCGTAGCTCGAAGGGGT
Source organism: Actinomycetes bacterium (assembly GCA_021790675.1). GTDB lineage: Bacteria > Actinomycetota > Acidimicrobiia > Acidimicrobiales > RAAP-2 > RAAP-2. The sequence continues at coordinate 37,171 of JAJYGN010000068.1, read as the reverse complement.
CAGCGCGTCACTAGCCAGGAGAGCGCGCAGTGTGGGCGCGACGCGCTCGAGGACCCGGGTGAGACCGGTCTCAGCCACGGGGAGCGTTCACGCGACGCTGGGCCCCGTCGAAGCCTTCGTCGATCAACGCGTCGATCGCGTCAGCGGCGAGGGCCACGTTGTTGTCGCGCTCGGCCTTCTTGGCCCCCCGCAGGCGGGCGAGAACGAAGTTGGCCCCCTCCTCCTTGGTGCGCGGCTTGCCCACCCCGATGCGCAGTCGGATGAAATCGTTGGTGCCTAGGACCTGGGCGATCGAGCGCAGCCCGTTGTGACCAGCCAGTCCCCCGCCCATCTTCAACTGGACCCGACCGGGTTCGAGGTCGAGCTCGTCGTGAACGATGACGAGGTGCGCGGGACCCTCGAGCGAGGTGCGCCGCATCAAGGGCGCGACCGCCGCTCCCGACTCGTTCATGAAGGTCGACGGCACGGCGAGAGTCACCGGGCCGCGCGGCGTCAAAAGCGTCGCCGACATCGCGCGCTGGCGCCCTTCGTGAGTAAGCGTCGCGCCGTGGCGCTGCACCGCCAGGCGAACGGCGTCGCCACCCACGTTGTGGCGGCTCGACTCGAACTCTTCGCCCGGATTGGCCAGGCCGACGATCAGCAGGACGCTCGCGCTGCCGCGACGTTCCGAGGAGCGCCGCAGCGCCGACACGATTAGGCGGTGACTTCGGCCCCGCCGGCCTTCGCGGCTCGCCCGGCGTGGGTGGTGACCACGGTGAGAGCGACGTCAGCGACCGCCTCCACGCCCGCGGGCAGTTCGAGGTCGGCGACGCGGATAGAACTACCGGCCTTGAGGGCCGAGATGTCAACGTCCAGGTGGGTCGGGATCTGGTCGGGGCGGGTGCGGATCTCGAGCGAGAACAGCTGCTGGTCGACCTCCCAGTCGGCGTGGCGCACCTCGACGGCATCGCCCACCACGTGCAGGGGGATCTCAGTGACGACCGGCTTGTTCGGGTCCACGACCTGGAAGTCGATGTGCGCGACGGTCCCGCGCACCGGATGGCGCTGGATCTCGCGGGCCATGACCGTGAAGGTCTGCCCGTCGGCGTCGAGGGTGATCAGCGAGTTGAGGCCCTGGGCGCCCGAGACGGCGCCGCGGAAGGCCTTGGCGTCCACGGCTACCGCGAGCGGGGAGACGCCCACGCCGTAGACGACGGCCGGGATCGAGCCGGCCAGACGCAGGCGGCGCGAGTCGCGCGAGCCCAGTGATCGACTCGTCGAGGCGTGCAGGGTGGCCTGAGACATGACATTCCTCCAGTAGTTCTCGACGATCGGTCGAGCACAGAGCGTCCAGTCTAGTGCCTCGGGCGGGTGCCCACACTAGAGAAGGTTCTCGCCTCCGAAGATGTCCGACACCGAGGAGTCCTCGAAGATCGCCGCGATCGCGTTGGCCACGATGGAGGCCACCGAGAGGACCTCGAGCTTCTCGAAGCGCCGCTCCGGGGGCAGGGGCAGGGTGTCAGTCACCACGACCCGGCTCACGGGGGCGTTGAAGAGGCGCTCAATTGCTGGCGGCGAGAACACCGCGTGCGTGGCCATCACCCAGATCTCTTCTGCGCCGTGGGACTTGAGGAGGTCGCAGGCCGCCACGATCGTGCCGGCGGTGTCGATCATGTCGTCGATCAGAACACAGTGGCGCCCGTGGACGTCACCAACGATGTGGCGCGCCTCGGCAATATTCGCCGAGCCGCGCGGGCGGGTCTTGTGCACCAGGGCCAGGTCACAGCCCAGGTGCTGGGCGTAGCGCTCGGCCACCTTGACGCGTCCTGCGTCGGGGGCGACCACGACCAACTCGTGGGGATTGGCGTTGGCCTTGAGGTAGTCCTCGAGCACGGGCGCGGCGACCAGGTGGTCGACGGGGATGTCGAAGAACCCCTGGATCTGGCCCGAGTGGAAGTCCACCGACAGCACGCGGCTCGCCCCGGCGGTCTGGAGCATGTCGGCAATGAGCTTCGCTGTGATCGGCTCGCGGCCGGCGCTCTTGCGGTCCTGACGGGCGTAGCCGTAGTTCGGTATCACGGCGGTGATCGACTTGGCCGAGGCGCGCTTGGCCGCGTCGATCATTATCAGCTGCTCCATGACGGCGTCGTTCACGGGCGAGGAGTGGGTCTGGACGATGAAGACGTGCGCACCGCGGATCGACTCGTCGAAGCGGCAGTGGATCTCGCCGTTGGCGAATTCGCGCACGTTGGCCTCGGTGAGCTCGACGCCGAGCTTGCCGGCAATGTCGCGCGCGAGGTCGGGGTGACAGCGTCCCGTCACGATGACGAGACGACGTTTGGCGAGCGACTCCACGGCGCCAGCGTACAGTGCGCGCCGACTCAGGCCGAAAGATGGTCTCCCGGGGCGACACGAGCGCCGGCCTCGAGAACCACGCCGGCCTCGAGCACTGCGTACGCGCCCACGTCGGCGCGCTCGCCGATGACCGCGCGTGTGACCGTCACCGTCGCGATGCGAGCCCCCTCGCCCACCGTCACGTCCTCTAAGTGCGCGTGGGGACCGATGATCGCCCCGGCGGCCACGGTGGTGCGCCCGCGCAGCACCGTGCCCGGCAGCAAGGAGACGTCCGCGGCCAGCTCGACGTCGGCGTCGACGTAGGTGTGGCGCGGATCCCACATCGTGACCCCGCGCTGCATCCAACGCTCGTTGATGCGCCGGCGCATCTCGCGCTCGGCTCCCGCGAGCTGGGAGCGGTCGTTGACCCCCATCACCTCGAGGGCGTCGTCGACCGGAACCGCGGCCGTCGCGTGGCCGGCCTCGCGCAACACGCCCACCAGGTCGGTCAGGTAGTACTCGTGCTGGGCGTTCTGGCGGCCCACCCGACGAAGTCCGGGGCCCAAAAGGGCGGCGCGCACCACCATGACCGACGTGTTGACCTCGTGTATCTGGCGCTCCTCAGGCGATGCGTCGCGCTCTTCGACGATGCGCGTGAAGCGCCCGTCGCGGTCGCGCACGATGCGCCCGTAGCCCGAGGGATCTTCGAGCACCGCGCTCAGCACGGTCATCGCGGCCTGGCCCTCCCGGTGGCGCGCGACGAGCTCGCTAAGAGTGGCGCGTCGCAGCAATGGCGTGTCGCCGGGCACGATGACGACGTCCACGTCGACATCGCCCACCACGTCGAGGATCGCGGGCAGGGCCGTGGCCACCGCGTGACCCGTTCCCAGCTGCTCAGACTGCTCGACGAAGGACAGCGCGTCGCCGTGTCGCGCGCGCAGCTCCTTTTCGACCCAGGTGGCGCCGTGGCCGACGACAACGAAGGTCGCCCGGGCGTCGCTGACTGCGTCGAGGATGAAACTCACCATCGGACGTCCGCAGAGCAGATGCAGCGGCTTGGGCCGCGGCGATCGCATCCGCGTTCCCTCGCCCGCGGCGAGCACGACGGCGCAAGTGGCTCTCACGACTCCATCTCTACCAGGATCTCCTACGATTCCAGCGTGGAGGACTTCACCTACAACGAGTTCGCCTACTTCCACGAGAACCTGGCGGAGTGGGACCTCGACGTCGAGGTGCCACCCGTGCGGCGCTTCTTCGTCGCCGTAGACGGACTGCGCCAGGTGAGCGGACTCGCCTGGGGCGAGGGCGCAGCCGAACTCGTGCTCGTTCACGGTGGGGCCCAGAACGCGCACACCTTCGACACCGTGGCACTGGCCCTGGGACGTCCGCTGCTCGCCCTCGACCTGCCCGGACACGGCCACTCGGACCCCGGGCCCCACGGGTCCTCCTCGGCGCGGACCCACGCGACCGACCTCGAGCGCGCGCTCGAGCAGCTCCTCGATCGCCCGGTGCCCCTGGTCGGCATGTCCCTCGGCGGGCTAACCAGCCTGTTCATCGCCCACGAGCGCCCCGACCTGGTGAGCGAGCTCGTGCTCGTCGACATCACTCCCGGGGTCAACGCCGACAAGGCCCGCCACATCACCGACTTCGTGAACGGCCCGGCCACCTTCGCCGACTTCGACGAACTGCTCGCGCGCACGATCGAACACAACCCCACCCGCTCGGTGTCCTCTCTGCGCCGGGGGATCCTGCACAACGCGCTTCGCCGCGACGACGGCACCTGGGTCTGGCGCCACCAGCAGCACCCCGCACCGGCCGAGGCTGCCCCGCCACAGGGCGACCTCTGGCGCGTGCTCGAAGAGATCACCGTGCCGGTCACCTTGATACGCGCCACGTGGGCTAGCTCGGTGGTCGACGACCAGGACGAAGCGCGCTTTCTTCAGGCGCGTCCCGGCGCGAGAGTCATCCGCGTCGAGGCCGGACACTCGGTCCAGGGCGACAATCCCCTCGCCCTGGCCGCCCTGCTCGCCGACCGGGGACGCGGCGTGCACTAGCCGGTGACTCCCGGGTGGCTGGCGGGGGAGGGCTCGAACCTCCAACCTTCGGATCCAAAGTCCGCTGTTCTGCCGGTTGAACTACCCGCCACCGGTGCTATCGCCACAAACTTCATAGATTCTTAGAGAATGGATGATGTGGCTTAATACCAAACAGCCACACTAGAGCCTGTCTAGCCGGGTAAAGGATCGACGTGACAACCACCAACCCGAACCCCTACGTCGCCATCGTGGACGACGACGGGGCGATTCGCACTGCCCTCGGGCGCGCCCTGCGTATGGAGAACTACGACGTCGACCTCTTCGAAGACGGCAACAGCGCGCTGAAGTCGGTCCAGTTGCGAGCGCCCGACGCAATCATCCTCGATCTGCAGCTACCCGACATCGACGGACTCGAAGTCTGTCGGCGGATCCGCCGCGCCGGCGACTCGACGCCGATCCTGATGCTCACGGCGCGAGACGCGGTGAACGATCGCGTCGAGGGCCTCGACGTCGGCGCGGACGACTACCTCGTTAAGCCCTTCGACCTCGCCGAGCTGCTCGCGCGACTGCGCGCGCTGCTGCGCCGACACAACCTCTCCGACGGTGACGTGGCGGTCCTGCGCTTCGAGGACCTGAGCCTCAATCCTCAGACCCGCGAAGTCCTGCGCGCCAGCCGCCCCATCGCCCTGACCAAGATCGAGTTCGACCTGCTCGAGCTGTTCTTGCACCACCCGCGCCAGGTACTGACCCGCGACCAGATACTCGACCTCGTGTGGGGATACACCTTTGACTCGGGCACCAACTCGCTGGCCGTCTACATCGGCTACCTGCGCCGCAAGCTCGAAGAGGGCGGCGAGTCGCGCCTCATCCAGACGGTGCGCGGCGTGGGATACGCACTGCGCGCGTCGTGACCTTTCGCGCTCGCGTCATCGGCGCCACGGTGGGCGTCGCCGCGGTGGCCGTCGTATTGGCCTGTCTGGCGTCGTTTCTCACCACGCGCAACGCGATCCTGCGCTCGGTGGACGAGTCGCTGCTCCAGGCGTCGCACTCGCCCGCCGGACACCTGGTGGGCGACGACTCCCAGGTCACCGGCTCGTACTTCGAACTGGTCCTCGCTAACGGCCAGACGGTGCCCAAGTCCAACGTGCCCATCGACGCGACGATCCGTCGTCTGGCCAACGGAAAGGGCTCTCAGCTGATCCGCAGCGTCGAGTTCGGCGGCCAGTTCTATCGCGAGCTCATCGTCCCGCTGCCCAAGAACTCCATCGTCGGCGGTCAGAGCGGGCTCTACACGATCGCCACAACGTCGGCCCAGTTGTTCGTCGTGAACATCACCGGTCAGGAGAACGAGCTGCGCCACCTGGTGCGCACACTGCTCATCGTTGCCGCCGGGGGGCTTGCGCTCGCGCTCATTCTGGGACTGGCCCTCGCGCGCACCGCGCTGCATCCCCTCGAAGAGGTCACCAACGAGATCGAGCGCGTCGCCGAGACCAACGACATGACGTATCGCATCGACGAGGGCGGCGCCGACGAGCTGGGACGGCTGCGACGCGTCTTCAACCGGCTCCTCGCCAGCGTCCAGAGCAGCCAGTACCTCCAGCGACAGCTCGTGCTCGACGCGAGCCACGAGCTGCGCACCCCGCTCACGTCACTTCGCACCAACGCGCAGGTGCTGTCGCGAGCGCGTGACCTGTCAGCAGAAGATCTTCGCCAACTGACACACGACATGGTCGCCCAGGTCGACGAGCTCGCCGCGCTCGTCACCGACCTCGGCGAGCTCGCCCGCGGCGAACGCAGCGAGGGCGAGCCCGTCGTCTTGCGACTCGACGAGTGTGTGGACGAGTGTGTGGACACCGCGCGCACCCACGCGCGGATCAAGGACATCACCATCGACACCGAGGTCGACGCGTCGATGGTCCTCGCTCGGCGCGACCGTCTCGTGCGCGCCATCTCGAACCTGCTCACCAACGCGGTCAAGTTCACCCCCGCCGGCGGGCGCATCCGCGTGACCAGCGAGGACGGTCGCATCACGGTCGCCGACTCGGGGCCGGGGATCGCCGAGAGCGACCGCCCCCACGTCTTTGACCGCTTCTGGCGCTCGGCGTCAGCTCGCGCGCTACCCGGATCGGGTCTGGGCCTGTCCATTGTTGCCCAGGTGGTCGCCGAACTCCAGGGCACGGTCGAGGTCGACCAGGACCCCGAACTGGGCGGGGCGCGCTTCGTCGTTACCTTGCCCACGGTCAGCCAGCCCTAGGAGAGGACCATTTTGTCTAACTTCTTAGACACCGACTGAGACTTCCTTAGTTACCAGTGCCACACTGGATGACAAGGAAACCTGATGACGCCACGTCCCCGCACCCCCCAACTTCGCGACAAACGCTTCGCCCGCGTACGCCGTGTGACCCAGACGATCCTGGTGGGATCGGGCGTGGCCTCGGGCCTGTTCATCGGCTACGCCGCCAGCACGGCCAAGCCCCTAAAGGTGATTCCCCCGCCGGTGACCACGCCGACCACCACCATCGCCACGGCCACGACTACGCCGCCCTCGTCGGATGACTCCGGCGCGTCGACGCCAACGCCCGCGGCATCGACCCCGCCGGTGACGGCGCCGATCACCTCGACGACCACGTGCTACTCCACGCCGTCGGGCACACGGGTGTGCTACTAGCGTCGCGATGAACTTCTCGATCTGGGGGCTGACGGGCTCTCTCACTACCCAGCATCCCGAGGATCTGCGCGTCGCCCAGCAACGACTCTGGCACTGGATCGACTCGGTAGACGCAACGTGTAATCGCTTCCGCGCCGATTCGGAGATCTCGCGGCTCAATGAGCACCAGGGCGAGACGGTCGCGGTGAGCGACACCTTGGAACTGGCCCTCTCGGCGGCGCTGCGCAGTGCGCAGCTAACCGGAGGGCTCTGCGATCCGACAGTGCTTCCCGCACTGCTGGCCCTGGGATACGACCGCGACTACGACGAGCTGGTCCGCACCGGGGCGGCCGCACCCGCCGCGCCGGTTCCGTCGCTCGGAATGAGCGCAATCGACCTCGACCGTACGGGCCACAAGGTGACCCTGGCGCCGGGCTGTCGACTCGACCTGGGTGCGAGCGCCAAGGCGATGGTCGTCGATCGTGTCGCCGACGAGCTCGCCGCCTACGGCGGTGTGGTCGTGGAGATCGGTGGCGACGTCGCCGCGCGCGGGTCGAGCGAGGCGGGCCCCTGGGTCGTGGCCGTCGCGGACTCGCTGGAGATCAACGGCCACGAGCCGCGCGTCGCGGTTCGTGACGCCGGCGTCGCGACGTCGTCTCTAACGACGCGAACCTGGCGAGCGGGCGACACCCTGGTCAACCACGTCATCGATCCGCGCACCGGCACCTTCGCGCGCGGCCCCTACGCCGCGGCCACCGTCAGTGCCGGCACCTGTGTTGACGCCAACGCGTTCGCCACCGCGGCCCTGCTCTGGGGCGAGGAGGCGGGATATCGCATCGCCCAAGCCGGCCTCTCGGCACGCCTCGTGCGCCACGACGGTAGCGTGGAATTCGTCGGCGGTTGGCCCCCTGACGGAGGTGGAGCGTGATTGGCCTGACGTCTCCCTACCTGTGGTACACAACCCGCGCAACCGGTCTGGTCACGCTGATCCTCTTCACCGGGGTCGTCGTCTTAGGCAGCCTCGTGGCCAACCGCGTGGGCGGTGCCACCGTGGGCCGCTTCGAATTGTCCGAGCTGCACCGTTCCCTCTCGATCGTGGCGGTCATCTTCCTCGTGCTGCACATCGCCACGACCATCGTGGACAGCTTCGTCGCGACGGGTCCGATCTCGGTGCTCGTGCCTCTCACCTCGTCCTACAAGCGCGTACCGGTGGGCCTGGGCGCCGTGGCCTTTGACCTGATCCTCGCGGTGTGGATATCGAGTCTTGCCAAGGCCAGACTGAAGAATGAGACCTGGCGCTTCATCCACTGGTTCTCCTGGCTCGGTTGGGCCATCGCGATCGTGCACGCCTTTCTCACGGGCACCGACGCGCGCACCGGCATTGGTCTTGTCCTCGTCACCCTCTGCGCGCTCGCCGGTGCTCTCGCGGGCCTCTGGCGCTTCTACGCTCGTCCGGCGCGCGCGGCGGGGCGCACCGCGCTCTCGCCCCTCGCCCCGGCCGCCGAGGCGCCTCGGCGCGAGGCCCCCCTTCGCCCCACCGAGACACCCCGACGCGAAGCCCCCCTTCGCCCGGCGGAAGCACCACGGCGCGAACCGCCTCCTCGCCTCGGCGAGTCCGACGAGTGGCCCCCTACACCAGCGGCCTTCCCCCACCGCCCCCAGGACGCTCCCCGTAGGGGCCGGCGATGATCCAAGCCCACGACCTGCCTCGCCTGCTCCACGGCGACACCGGGCGACCCCTCACCCTCGCCCAGCACGAGGCGACCTTTCCCATTGGCGCTCGCCCGGGCGGGCTGTTCGAGGAACTCGAGGCCTCCGGACTGACGGGACGCGGCGGCGCCGCCTTTCCCACCGCGCGAAAGGTGCGCCTCCTGCGCGAACAGCGCAACCACCACAAGTTCGTCGTGGTCAATGCGATGGAGGGCGAGCCAGGGGCCCACAAGGACCAGTCCCTCCTCAGCGCCAATCCCCACTTGGTCCTCGACGGCGCGGAGTACCTAGCGGCCATGATCGGCGCGAAGAACATCGCCGTGGCCGTAGCGCGCGACAACCCCTCGGTGGTCAATCACGTGACGCGCGCCCTGCACGAGCGCGAGCGCCGCCACGACCGCGGCGCCAAGTTCGAGCTGCACACGCCGCCGTGGCGCTACGTCGCCGGTGAGGAATCGGCCCTGGTGCACTGGCTCGACGACAACGAGTCGCTGCCCCAGTACCGGCCCCAGCGACCCACCATCTTGCGCATCGGCCACGGTCCCGTCCTGGTGGACAACGCCGAGACCTGCGCCAACGTCGGGCTGATCGGCCGCTACGGGGCGGCGTGGTTCCGCGCCCACGGCACCGAGCAAAGCCCCGGCACGACCCTCGTCTCAGTGACCGGCGCGGTCGCGCGGCCCACCGTCGCCGAGGTCCCCCTAGGCACGACGCTGCGCGAGATCCTGGCCCTGGCCGGTGCCGACCCCGACCCCCTGGCCCTCGTCATGGGCGGCTACGGAGGCAGCTGGCTCGACGGACGCCATCTCGACCTGCCCTACGCCAACGAGACGCTCGCCCCCTACGGCGTCGGCGTGGGCGCGGGAATCATCGTCGTGCTCTCTCGCGCCGGTTGCGGCGTAGTGGAAACCCACCGGATCGTGCGCTGGATGGCCAACGAGAGCGCACGTCAGTGCGGACCGTGCGCCTTCGGCCTGCCGGCCCTGGCCGAGGACCTCGGGCACCTGGCTCACGCCACGCGCGACGCCGCCGCCGCCTACCAGCGCCTCGTCGAGCGCGCCGGCGTCATTGAGGGCCGTGGCGCGTGCCGTCACCCCGACGGGGTCGTGCGCTTCGTGCGCTCGTCGCTAGCGGTCTTCGCGGCCGACTTCGAGGGCCACCGCCACGGGGCGGCCTGCGCCGGGGCCCAGTCGCGACGCCACTTCGCCGCGGTGCCCACACTGGAGCGCGAGGACGAGTTGATATGGGAATGAGGCGGCGCACCGGCGGCTTCGTGCTCGCCGTCAATCCCATCCAGTGCGACGGTTTCGGCCATTGCACCGAACTGGCGCCCGATCTCGTGCGTCTGGACGAGTGGGGATACCCCATTATCGACAAGACCCCGGTCGCCTTGTCGAACCTCAGCGCCCTAGAGTCAGCCCGCCTCGCAGTACGTGGTTGCCCACGCCAGGCGCTGCGCATCGAGCGAGTCAGCGACCTGCCCGAGGGCCCAGCGCATCGCGCCTGACGAGCGGGGCCTCGAAACCTAGTAGTGTTCAACAAGCCATGGGATCACTGATTAAGAAGCGCCGCAAGCGCATGCGCAAGAAGAAGCACAAGAAGATGTTGAAGCGCACGCGCTTTCAGCGTCGCGCCGCGGGCAAATAGGTCGTCGGCGCCGTCGGCGTCGTGGTGGTCTGGACAACGCGCACGGGTCCCACGGGACCCTCCTCACGCCATGTCTGGCGCTCGGGATCCACGTACGAGTCGACGAACATCGTCGAGCCCGACCCCGCCAGTGTCACCTCTCCGAACCTCTCGCGGGCCCAGGCCAACAGGCGCGCCAGACGCGGCTCGACCAGCGCGGCGGCGGCCTCCAGATGGTTGCGACCCGTCGGGCGAACGCCGCGCGCGACGAGTTCGTCGTAGGCGTGGAACACGCGGGTGGTGTCGATGGCGACATCGCTCAGGAGAAGGGTGACGCGCCGCGCTTCGAAGGCCAGCGGAGTCACCCGCTCGCCCACCCCCTCGACAAGCGCGCGTCCACCGACGAGGCAAAAGGGCACGTCGGCGCCGAGTGAGAGCGCCGCGGTCGCATCGCCGCCCGCCCAGCGAAGTATCGCCGCGGCGTCCGCGCTGCCTCCGCCCAGGCCGCCGCCAGTGGGGATGCGCTTGATCACGCGCACACCCGCGCGCCGGCCCACCAGGGCGAGGGCGCGAGACACCAGGTTCGTCTCGTCGGCGGCCAGGTGCGGGGCCCCCTCGATCACCAGGTAGTCCGCTGTCTCGTCGACCTCCAGGGTGTCGCCGAAGGCGAGGCTCACCATCTCAGAGCGCAGCTCGTGATATCCGTCAGCGCGCCTGCCGGTGACCTCGAGGAACCAGGTCAGCTTGGCCGGCGCGTCGAGCACGATCACCGCGCCGCCGCCAGTCGCGCGAACTCCTCCAGGGTCAGCTCCTCGGGCCGACGAGTGGGGTCGAGCTGCGCGCGCTCGAACACTCCCTCGCTCGCCCACGCCGCAAGTGAGCGGCGCAGCATCTTGCGCCGCTGGCCGAAGGCGGTGCGCACCACCTCGAACAGGTCGGCCTCGGCGACGACCGCGGGATCGATTGCCACCGCCGGGCGACGCACGATCTCCACGAGCGCGGACTCCACGCGAGGTCGGGGCAGGAAGACCGCCGGTCCGACGTGGCCGACGACGCGCGCCGTGGCGAAGTAGGCCACGCGCACCGACACCGCTCCGTAGGCCTCGTCGCCGGCCCCGGCAGCGAGACGTTCGCCGACCTCTCGTTGGACCATGACGAGCATTCGCGTAATCTCGGGCACCTCTTCGAGCAGGCGCAGGACGAGTGGCGTGGCCACGTTGTACGGCAGGTTCGCGACCACGACCGCGCCACGGCCCGCGAGCAGATCCGAGAAATCCGCGGTCAGGGCGTCGGCGTGGACGACCCGCGCGGCCGGCTCGACCGACTCTCGCAGCGCGTCGAGCAGGTAGCGGTCGACCTCGATCGCGATCACCTCGGCGCCGGTCTCGATCAGGGCGAGGGTGAGAGATCCCAGTCCCGCGCCGATCTCGATCACGACGTCGCCCTCGCCCACCCGAGACAGGCGTGCGATGCGCCGCACGGTGTTGGGGTCGACGACGAAGTTCTGGCCGAGCGCGCGCGAGGGATGCAGCCCGTGATTCTCCAGGAGGGCTGTCAGGTCTCGGCGGGTGTGGGTCACCAGGAAACTTTGACACGCACGACACCACGCCAGAGCGCGGTGAGCTGCGAGAACTGCGTTTCGTTTAGGTCCACGACCCGTCCCGGGCTGTAGTCCTGACGGTCGGTCACCACACACGAGACGCTCACCCCGGTCTCGAGGTCCTCGACGGTGATGCGCGTCCCCATGGGCAGATACGACGTCGCGCACTGACCCGGCACGTAGGAGTACCAGGTCGCCACGCCGATCCGAGAGTGGGTCGTTCCCACCAGCGGCGCGGCAGTGGAGTGGGTGACCACCGGCGCCGCGCGCGTCGGCGCCGAACGCGTCGGCGCCGAACGCGGGTGGGAGACCGCCGCGGTCGCCACGGCGAGCGCCGTCGTGAGAGTGATCGTCGAGCGCAGCGCCACCACGGCACCCGGCGATGGACTCTCGGCGACCACCCTCGTCCAGGGATGGCCCGCGCCGGGGCCACGGGTCGAGAAGTAGAGATCGGCATGGCGCATGACGGTGTAGACCTGGGCGCGCGAGAGATGGATCAGGTTTGGCACGCGCACGTGTCCGGCCGGCACCGGCGCGAGCAATGAGGTTGTGAGTGTCACGCTCGAGCGCGCGGCGATCGGCGTACCGGGCTTGGGGTTCTCGGCCACCACGCTCTTCCAGGTGCCGTTGGCCGATCCGGGTCCCGTGGTCGAGAAGTACAGGTCGGCTCGGTGCATCACGGCGTAGACCTGAGCGCGAGTCATGTGCGAGAGATTGGGGACTCGACCAGGGGCTCTACGCGTGGACGTCGTCGCGGTGGCGAGCTTGGTCGTCGGCGTCGCGCCGGCCGTCGCGACCTTCGTCACGGTCAGGGCCACGCTCGAGTGCCAGGCCACGAGGGTGCCCGCGCGTGGCCGCTCGGCCACGACGCGCGACCAGGTCGCGTTCGCGCTGCCCGGTCCGCTGGTCGTGAAGTAGAGATCGGCGTGGCGCATCGCGGCGTAGGTCTGCGCGCGCGAGAGTCCGACCACGTTGGGCGTGCGCACCGGCGCGTGGGTGCCCGACGCCCCCGCGTTCGAGGGCGCCATCACTACCAGTGGGGCTAGAAGCAAGCCCGCCACGGCCACCAGCAACGGCGGGCGCACGCGCCAACGCCGAGGTTCTGTTGTCAGTGTCTATCCTCCGCCAGGATCACGGGCCAGGGTGATTCGGCCCGTCCTCCAACGCTAGGTTGAGCGGCCCACGATGGCAACTCGTGAACCAACAATTCTACTTACTTCCTGATTATGACTACTTTATCAGGACGGCAATCGGAAGAGCCGGGCGGTGTTGGCCCGCGTCGCGCGCGCCAGGATCGCCGGGTCCTCGCCGCGCAGCTGAGCGACGTACTCGCCCACCACCGCCACCAGTGCTGGCTCGTTGGGCCGACCTCGATGTGGCACCGGCGCGAGAAAGGGACTGTCGGTCTCGACGTGGAGCCGCTCGAGGGGCACAATACGGATCGCCTCGCGCAGGGCCTCGGCGTTCTTGAAGGTCACTACCCCGGCCACCGAGATGTCACAGCCCAGCGCCAGGCACCCCTCGGCGTCAGTGGACGCGCCCGTGAAGCAGTGGATCACGGTGCGTGCCGGCACTCCTTCGCTCTTCAAGATCGCGAAGAGGTCGTCGAAGGCGTCGCGGGCGTGGATCACCAGGGCGAGGTCGAGCTCGTGGGCCAGCGCGATCTGAGCCGCGAAGGCCGCTCGCTGAGCCGAGCGGGGCGAGTGCTCGTAGAAGTAGTCGAGGCCCGTCTCGCCGATGCCGACCAGGCGAGGATGGGCGCTGCGGGCCAGAGTCGCGACCTCGGCCAGGTCACTCGTGGCGTCGTGGGGGTGCAGGCCCACCGTGGCGTAGATCTCGACCGGGCCCTCGACCTCGGTCACGGCGAGGGCCTGGGCCGACGTGGTGGCGTCCGTGCCGACCACGACCACGCTCGTCACCCCCGCGGCCGCGCTGCGCAAGAGGACCTCGGTCAGATCCGGTCCCTCCTCGGCGCGAAAATTCTCCTGGATGTGGCAGTGGGCGTCGGTCCAGGTCACGCGTCGATCCGAATCCGAGGAAAGAGGGGCTCTCCCTTCTCGACGACGAGGCCCCCGGGATAAAGGCCCCAGGTGGCCGCGACGTCGACGGTCGCGTCCTCGGGTGAGCCCGTGAGACCGATGCGCCGCCAGATCTCGGCACACACCGCCGGCATCGCTGGTGTGGCGAGCACGGCGGCGAGGCGCAGCACTTCGAGGGCGTCACCCAGAACGGCCTCGACGTCGACGCCCGGGGCCATCTTCCAGGGCGCGTGCTCTTCCAGGTAGGCGTTAGTGGCACTCAAGAGACGCCACGTCGACTCGAGCGCCCCCTGGGGCGAGAACGAGTCCCAGGCCTCGACGGCATCAGCGATCGCCGCGCGCGCCAGCGGGGCGAGCTCTGAATCGGCGCGTGGGGCCGGGCCAACCCCGGCGCACTTGGTCGCCACCACCGTCGCCACCCGACTCATCAAGTTGCCAAGGTTGTTGGCGAGGTCCGTGTTGTAGCGGTGCGTGATCCCCTCGTGGGAGAACTCGCCGTCGTTGCCGAGAGACGTCTCGCGCAGCAAGTAATAGCGCACCGGGTCCACACCGAACTCACTCGTCAGCGTCACCGGGGCAATGTCGGTGAGCTTGACGGCGCCTTCGGCCGCCATGGTCTTGGAGAGCTTCTGGCCCCCCATCAACAGCCAGCCGTGGACCTGGACGTGGTGGGGCGGCTCGAGGCCCGCGGCCATGCACATCGCCGGCCACCACACGCAGTGAAAGCGGATGATCTCCTTGCCGATCAGGTGATGCGAGAACGGCCACCAGGTCGCGACCTCGTCGCCGTCACGTCCGTAGCCGATCGCGGTCATGTAGTTGATCAGCGCGTCGTACCAGACGTAGAAGACGTGCCCCTCGTCCCAGGGCACGGGAACGCCCCAGGCGATCGACGTGCGGGTGATGGAGATGTCGCGCAGACCACCCCGGATGAAGGACGCCGCTTCGTTGCGCTTGGTCTCAGGGGTGACGAAGTCGGGGTGGCTCTCGTAGTGCTCGCGCAGCCGGTCTTCGAAGGCACTCAAGCGAAAGAACCAGTTCTCCTCCTCCATCTCGGTCAGGGCCCGGCCGTGGATCGGGCATCGGCCCTGGTCCGAGGATTCCAGCGTGTAGTAGTCCTCGCAGCTCACGCAGTACAGGCCGCGATAGACGTCCTTGTAGATGTAGCCGTTGTCGTAGATGGCGCCGAGGAACTTCTGAACCGTTTCGTAGTGACGCGGCTCGGTCGTGCGAATGAAGTCGTCGTAGCTGATTCCCAGGGCGTCCCAGGCCTCGCGAAAGCGCGCCGAGGTCCTATCGGTCCACTCCTGGGGCGAGACTCCGTTCTTCGCCGCGGCGTCGGCCACCTTCTGGCCGTGCTCGTCGGTGCCGGTGAGAAATCTGGTCTCGTCACCACGCAGGCGGTGCCAGCGGGCCAGGGCGTCGGCGTTCACCGTCGTGTACGCGTGACCCACGTGGGGGGCGTCGTTCACGTAGTAGATGGGGGTGGTGATGTAGAAACGGCCCATCCGCCAAGGCTAGTGAATCACGTACCGCGCTCGGCGCGGAGCGAGAGCGCCATCTCGTAAGCCTCGCGATGAGTCACGCCGAGGTCCGCGACGACCCCGGCGACGGCGTCGCGCAGGCTGGCTCCCTCGCCGAGTCGTTCGGCGAGGGCTGCGCGCACCAGTGAACCATCCAGCGCGGGCCGCGTCGCGGCGTCGAGCACGAGGACGACTTCGCCACGTACGTCGCGCGAACCCACGAGCTCGCTCACCTCTGCGAGCGTGCCGCGCAGCACCTCCTCGTAGATCTTGGTCAACTCGCGCACGACCGCCACGCGCCGCTCGGGGAAGACCTGGGCTAGCTCCGCCAGGGTGACGGCGAGGCGCTGGGGCGACTCGTAGGCGATGATCGTGCGCTCCTCGCGCGCCCAGACGTCGTAGAGCGCTCGGCGCTCACCTGCCTTTCGCGGCACGAAGCCGTCCATCACGAAGCGCTCCGTGGGCAGACCGCTCACCGAGAGAGCCGCGACGACCGCCGAGGGGCCCGGCGCGGTCGTCACTCGATAACCCGCCGCCACCACGGCGGCCACCACCCGTGCGCCGGGGTCGCTGATGCCCGGGGTGCCGGCGTCGGTCACCAGCGCCACTCTCTGGCCGGCGGCGACGTCGGCGACGACGCGCGCGCTCAGGGCGACTTCATTGTGCTCGTGCAGGGCCACCAGCCGGCCCACCGGGGCGATACCCAGGGCGCTCAGCAAGGTGCGGGTGCGCCGGGTGTCCTCGCAGTAGATCGTGGCGGCCCGTGAGAGCTCCTCGAGCGCACGTCGGGTGATGTCGCCGAGGTTGCCCAGGGGGGTCGCCACGACGACCAGTGCGGCGGTTTCGACCGCTTCTTCCACGTCGCTCCTCGGGTCCTCGTCGATCTACTAACATTGTCACCTATGTCAAAGCGGACCGTGAAGCGCAAACTACGCGCCAAGAAGAAGGCCAACCACGGCAAGAAGCCGAACTGCGGTCGCGGCTAGCCCAGCCGCCCGTCCCAGGCAACTCCCCGCGCCGCCAGTAGCGCGCTCGTGAGGCTGGGCCGATCGCTGATGATTCCGTCGACTCCCAGGTCGAGCGCTTCGTCGATCCCGGCCTCGTCGTTGAGCGTCCAGACGTGCACCGCCAGGCCCGCCTCGTGGGCGGTCGTGACGAATCGCTCGTCGACCACGCGGATCTCCCCGTAGGTCATCGGTACCTGTAGCGCTTTAGCCGGTGGGACGATCGCCGTCCCGTCGAGCATCGAGAAGTAGAAGGCCGTCGTCTCCTGAGTTGCCGCCGAGGTCGCGACCCGCGGCGCGAGAGCGCGAAACCGCACCATCGCGTCATCGAGGAACGAGGCCACGATCACCCGGTCGATCAGATCGAGCTTGGCGATCTCGCGCGCAAGCAACTCCTCGTAGGCCTCGACGTTGGGCAGCGACTGCTTGATGTCGAGGTTAAGCAGCACGCCCGGAAAGGCGTCGGCGACCTCGGCCAGGGTCGCCACGGAGAGGCGAGCATCCGCGGGCGCGCGGCCGCGCAGGACGTACTCGTCGTCCTCGTGCCCCGGCGCAACATCACTGCCCTCAATCCACCAATAAGCATTGTCCATCTCGCGAAGTTGCTCGAGGCTGAGCTCGCTGATCACCCCCGTGTGATTCGTCGTGCGGTCAACCGTCTCGTCGTGACAGACCACCAGTCGACGATCGCGCGTCGCGTGCACGTCGAGTTCGAGCGCGTTGGCCCCGTTCTGTAAGGCGCGGGCCATGGCGTGCAACGTCGACGACGGCCCCTCGAAGGAGCCGCCTTGGTGGGCGAAATTAATGACGCGACGCTGCGTCCAGACGCTCACGCGCTCTGGCGGGCCATCACCGTGATCGCCATTCGGTGCTCCATGTAGAACGCGAGTCCCGGCACGAATCCTGCAAGCAGCATCAGAACCACCCAGCCCGGGTGCAGGCGAGCCTTCAACGCGAACTGGAAACACATCACCATGTAGATGGGATAGAGCACCACCCCGTGTCCGATGCCCACGATGGTCACGAGGACCTTCAGGTGAGTCCAGAGCGAGAGATCGAAGGTGTGCAGGATGAGAAACACGCACAGCACCAACAGCGTGGTGCCCGTGACGAAGGACATCACGCGATAGCGCGCGAATGCCGCCTGCACTAGTGGCCCCAGAGTTTCTTCTTCGGCTGAACCGCCACTTTGGCCAGGTGATCGTTGTAGGCAGCGAGCAACGGGTCCTCCTTCTCGGCCGCCGCGGCGGCGTCACGAGCGCGGGCCGCTTGGGCCTCGGCGCGCATGCGCTCTTCGTACTCGCGCCGCTCGCGCTCCTCCTCTTCGGTGGCGCGCTCCATGTTGAGCATCGCGAACCACCCAAGCACGCCGAGCACCCCGAACACCGGCCACTCGATCGAGTACATGAAACTCAGCGCGTTGCCCTGCACCGCCCGACCGACCTGCCACCAGGCCGCGACGGCGCACAGCGCGAGCCACGCGATCAACAAGAGGTGGAGGACGAGGGCTCGCGAACTAAACCACTTCGACTTCACGCGGACATCCTACTGATGAGATTCTCAGGTCTGAGCCCGTCCTAGACTGGCGCGGTGCCCGCGATGGTTAAGACGCAGTTTTCGTGGCATCACCTGAACCAATGGCAGGTGGCGCTATTTCCCACCGCGTTGATGGTGATTGCCGGGATCGTCTACCTACTCGCTGTGCGTCGCGCGTCGACCTGGCCGCGCTCGCGCACGCTGCTCTTCATGGCCGGGCTCGTCGTCACCTTCCTCGCGACCCAATCGGTGATTGGCGTCTACGACCACGAGTACTTCAGTGTCCATATGGTCGAGCACCTGGCCCTCATCATGGTCGCCGCCCCCCTCTTCGCCGCGGGGCGCCCCCTCGAGCTGGCCGTGCGCGCCGGCGGGGCGAGAGTGCGCCGAACCCTCGACTCGGGCGCCGTGCGCCTTCTCCTGCACCCGCTCGTGGGATTCGGTCTCTACCTCGTTTTCATCCCGATCACCCACCTGACCGGATTCTTTAACCTGATGCTGACCCATGAGTGGCTCCACCACATTGAAGAGATCGGCTTTCTCGTCGTGGGTTACCTCTTCTTTCGCCCCGTGCTCGACGCCGAGGACGGGGCGGGCGTTCACCCGGGGCTGCGCCTCGTCTACGTGATGGCGGCCGTGCCGGTGGACACCTTCACCGGCCTCGCGCTCGCGATGTCCTCTCACAACCCGTTCCCCGCCTACAACACGGATTCTCCGGCGGGATCGACGCCGACGTCGATCCTCGACAACGTGCACCTGGGCGGAGCCATCATGTGGATCGGCGGCGACGCGCTGATGCTGCTCATCTGCATACCCATCGCGATCGCGTGGGTGCGCTTCGAGACACGTCGCACGCGCGAACTCGACCGCGAGCTTGACGCGCGCGGCCTCTAGAGCAGACCGGCCTCGATCGCGAGTTCTTCGAGGTCAACCTCCGGGCGGGCGCCGAGGTGCTTGATGATCTCACCCGCGCACAGCGATCCGAGTTCGGCCGCTTCGACCGGGTCGGCCCCGAGGGCGAGTCCATAGAGGAAGCCAGCGGCGAACATGTCGCCCGCACCGTTCTGGTCAACAACGGTCTCGACCTCACGGGCCGGCACCGAGACAACACCACTCGGCAGGACGACGTCCGCACCCTGGGGACCCCGGGTGACGACGGCGAGCAGACCGAGCTCGTTGATGGCCTCGAAGGCCCGCTCCAGGTGTCGCGCCTGGAACAGAGAGGTGATCTCGGTCTCGTTGGCGAGCAGCACATCGACGTCGCTCGTGACCAACTCGAGAAAGTCGCGACGATGCCTATCGACGCAGAACATGTCCGACAGCGACAGCGCCACCAGTGACTCGTGCTCGTGGGCCAGGTTCACGACTTTGCGCACGGCCTCCTTGGCCGGGGGCAGGTCGAAGAGATAGCCCTCGACGTAAGTGATCTCCGAGCGAGAGATCAGGCCCTCGTTGATGTCCTCGACGCGCAGCTGATTCGACGCACCGAGGTAGGTGGCCATCGTGCGCTGGGCGTCGTCGGAGATGAAGACGTGACAGCGCCCGGTGGCGCCCTCGTGGGCGGCGGCCACCGCGAGGTCCAGCTCGACGCCGAGGCTGCGCAGGTCGTGGGTGAATCGCTCGCCGAACTCGTCGTCGGCGACCTTGCCGATGTAGCCGCACGTCCCGCCGAGGTTGGCGACGCCGGCAATGGAGTTGGCGACCGATCCGCCCGACATCTGGACCGTCGGGCCCATCGCGTTGTAGAAGGTGTCGAGCTGGTCTCCCTCGATCAGGGTCATCGAGGCCTTCACCAGCCCGAGGGACTCGTAGGCGCGGTCCGAATCGCGCGTGATCACGTCGAGCATCGCGTTGCCGATGCCCGTCACCGCGAGCCGATTGGGACCCGGGCGCATGCGCAGCGAAACGGGCGTGGGAGTAGTTGTCACTTAGCGAGCGTAGAAGATTTCGACGTAAGGTGGCGACCTATGAGCACCACGAAAAACCCCTATCGCCTCGCCCGAACAGTCCTGCCGCGGGCCTATCGAATCTTTCTCACCCCCAACATCGAGGCGGCGACCTTCTCCGGTCGCGTCGAGATCGACGTCGACGTCGTCGAGCCCGTCCGCTCGATCACCCTGCACGCGAAGGACCTCGAGTTGGGCGCAATGACCATCAGCGGGGGCGGCGCCACCCATCGCTCCGGTCCGGTCAGCCACGACGCGACCTACCAGACCGCGACCTTCGGCTTCGATGACACCGTGCCCGCCGGCGAGGCGACCCTCGAGATCGCCTTCACCGGCGTGCTCAATGACCAGCTCACCGGCTTCTACCGCTCCACTTTCACCGACGCCGAGGGCACCTCCCACACGATCGCCACGACGCAGTTCGAGCACTCCGATGCCCGCCAGGCCTTTCCGTGCTTCGACGAGCCCTCCTTCAAGGCGACCTTCCAGGTGAATCTGACCGTGCCGAGCCACCTTGCGACGTACTCCAACACCGCCGAGGTCGCCCGCGTCGACCTCGGTAACGGCCAGAAGACCGTCAGTTATGCGCCGACGATGAAGATGTCGACGTACCTCGTGGCCTTCGTGATCGGACCCTTCGAGGAGACCGCCGCCGTCGACGTCCTCGGCACGCCGCTGCGTGTCGTCTACCCCGTGGGTAAGGGCCACCTCGTGGACCTCGCCATGGAGGCCGGCGAGTTCGCGCTGACCTTCTTCTCTCAGTACTTCGACATCCCCTACCCCGGCGACAAGCTCGACATGATCGCGATTCCGGACTTCGCCTTCGGGGCCATGGAGAACCTGGGCTGCATTACCTACCGCGAGACGGCCCTGCTGGTCAATCCCGAGACCGCCTCGCTCGCCGAGAAGCAGCGCGTCGCCGAAGTGGTCGCTCACGAGATGGCCCACATGTGGTTCGGCGACCTCGTGACCATGGAGTGGTGGGAGGGGATCTGGCTCAACGAAGCCTTCGCCACCTTCATGGAAGTGCTCTGCACCAATGCCTTCCGCCCCCAATGGAAGATGTGGGTCGACTTCGGCATCCAGCGCGACCTCGCCCTGCAGGTCGACGGCCTGCACTCGACGCGGCCCATCGAGTACGAGGTCATCTCCCCCGACGACATCCGCGGCATGTTCGACGTGCTGACCTACGAAAAGGGCGGCTCGGTGCTGCGCATGCTCGAGCAGTACCTCGGTGAGGACGTCTTTCGCGACGGCATCCGCCACTACCTGAGAAAGCACAGCTACGCGAACACCGTCACCACCGACCTCTGGGACGCCCTCGAGGAGAAATCGGGCCAGCCGGTGCGCGCGCTGATGAACTCTTTCATCCTCCAGGGAGGCCACCCGGTCGTCACTCTCGAGAACGCGACCATCTCCCAGTCGCCCTTCGCCTACGGCCCTCGCGACGGCGAGAGCGCCATCGGTGAGAAGTGGATCGTGCCGGTACTCACCCGCTCGCTGAGCGGCGGTGCGCCTTCGCGCCACCTGCTGGAGGACGCACCCCTCGCGGTGACCGAGGCCGCACCGGTCGTCGTCAACGCCGGCGGATCGGGCGTGTACCGCACGCGCTACGCGAGCGCCGACCTCGCTGTCCTGGCCGGACGTCTCGGCGAGCTCGACGAGCTTGAGCGCGCGACACTCGTCGCCGACAGCTGGGCGTTGCTTTTCGCGGGTCAGATCACCTGGGGAGACTTCCTCGCGGTGGCGCGCGGCATGGGCACCCAGAACGAGCCCGCCCCCTGGACGACGATCGCCACCGCGATGGACTTCGCTAGCCGGGCGGTCACCGACGAGCAGCGCGGCCGCCTCACCTCGATTGTCCACGACCTTTTCGCACCGCAGTTCGCGCGTCTGGGCTGGGAGCCCCAGCCGGGCGAGGACGAGCGCACCGGCCAGTTGCGTGGCGTGATCCTCGGGGCCCTGGGCGCCCTCGGCGACGACGACGCAATTCGCGCCGAGGCCCGACGCCGCTTCGAGGCCGGACCCCTCGAGGGCGACCTGGCTCGCTCGATCCTGCGCGTCGTTGCCAACGAGGGTCGCTCGGGCGACTACGCGTTCTTCCTGGAGCGTCGGCGCAACGCCGCTACCCCCCAGGAGGAGCAGCGCTACCTGTGGGCCCTCGCTGACTTCCCGGTGACGGCCCTGGCCCTCGACGCGGCCGAGAAGTGCTTCAGCGAGTTCCGCTCCCAGGACGCCGCCATCGAGCTCGGACTGCTGTCGCGCAACCGGGTGACCGGTCCCGACGTCTGGCGCTACTTGGTCTCGCGCTGGGACGACGTGATGAACGACTTCCCGCCGAACTACCGCGGCCGCGTGGCCTCGGGCGTGGGAACCTTCATCGCCGACGACGACTTCGCCGCCGAGGTCGCCGCGTTCCACGCGAGCCACTCGGTGGGCGGCGAGCAGCGCCACGTCGACCAACAGGTCGAGCGACTTCGGGTGGGCCTCGCCTTCCGCGACGCGTTGCGCGCCTCCTTCTAGGAGCGACGTGAACGTCGGCACCTTCTTGAGCATCGCGGCGCTGATGTTCATCCTGGAGTTGCCTGACAAGACCATGATCGCCACCATTGTCATGTCGACGAGGGCGCGGCCCTCGTCGATCGTGGTGGGTGCCTCGAGCGCTTTCATCCTCCAGATGGGTCTGGCCGTCATCGCCGGCGGTCTGCTCACCCTGCTGCCCGTGCGGCCCAAGGAAATCGTGATCGCCCTGCTCTTCCTCGGCGGCGCGGCGTACCTGCTCTTCGTACCGGAGAAGGAGGTAGAAGAAGAGGGCGAGCGCGACGCGAAGGTCGAGCACGCCGGATCGCGCCGGCGCGAGATCACGACCGCCTTCACGGTGATCTTTATCGGCGAGTTCGGCGACCTGACCCAGATCCAGGCCGCCAACTTCGCGGCCAAGACCCATCAACCCGTCGAGGTCTTCGTGGCCTCGTCCCTGGCCATGGTGTTGATCTCCTTCGTGGGCGCCTACGGCGGCAAGATGCTTCAGCGCATCGTCCCCCTGGCCAAGATCCGCCTGGGCGGCGGTCTGATCTTCGCCGGGCTGGGGATCTACACCTTGATTACGGCGTTCGCCGGGTGACGCGCCGCGACGAGCTCTTCGCGCTGGCGCGCCGCACTCGGGGCTTCATGCCCGATGACGAGGGCGAAGCGCTCTTCCGGGAGGGACTCGCGGCGGCGCGAACCACCGACACCTGGCTCGAGATCGGCGCCTGGTGCGGCAAGTCCGCGCTCTACCTCGGCGCGGCCGCCGAGACGCGAGGCGCCGTCCTCTACTCGCTCGACCACCACCACGGCTCCGAGGAGAATCAGGCGGGCTGGGAGTACTTCGATCCCGACCTGGTCGACCCGGCCGACGGACGGCTCAACACCCTGCCGGCCTGGCAGCGCACGATCGCCGAGGCCCGCCTCGAGGAGACGGTCATCGGCTTGGTGGGCCATTCGGAGGTCGTGGCCGCGCACTTCGCCCAGCCGCTCGACCTGCTCTTCATCGATGGCGGCCACGGCGACGCGGTCGCATGGGCGGACTACACCTGCTGGTCGCCCAAGGTCGTGGTCGGCGGCACGCTCGCCATTCACGACGTCTTCACGGACCCCGCCGACGGTGGCCGGCCGCCCTACGAGATCTACCAGGCCGCACTCGCGAGCGGCGAGTTCGTCGACGCTAGCGCGACGGGGTCGTTGCGCGTCCTGACGCGACGCTGATCACACAGCCCGTCTCGGGAACATCGGGCGGGGCCGGGAGGGTCCCGTGGCGAAAGAGACCCGCGGCCGGGCTCGACGACGTCAGCGCGTCGGCAGCGAGCACCACCGCCGCCGCGGTGTAGGACGTGACTTCGTGGTCGGGGAAGGTGACGTGCTGGGGGTAGGCGTAGCCCGTCCAATAGGCACCGTCGTCGCGCCGGTGACGACGAGTCAAGGAGAAGAGATCCAGGGCCCGGCTGGTGAGTCCCACCGCGTCGAGTGTCAACACGCACTCGGCGGTCTCGGCCGCCGTCACCCAGTCGCTCGTCGACACGCAGCGCACCCCGTAGCCCTCCATGACGTGACGCTCCCAGCCGTGGGCGAGGCGCGACTCGGCGGCCTCGCCCACCAGCGCCCCGCAGAACACCGGGTAGTACCAATCCATCGCGAACTCGTTCTTGGGCGCGAAGGCTCCCGGGTGGTGGGCGACCGCGTGTCCGAGTCGCCCGGTGGGAACGATCCAGTCCGATACGTCCTCGCCCAGGCGCTCGCCGAGCGCCAGAGCGCAGCGCAGCGAGTGATAGATCGAGGACGATCCCGTCAGCAGCGCGTAGTGCTCGGGCCGACCCGCCAGATCGAGCGACCAGCGCACGGTGCCGTCGGGCAGCTGCCAGGCGAGCACGAAGTCGATGGCGCGCCTCACAGTGGGCCAGAGGTTCGCGGCGAAGTCGACGTCGCCGGTGACGAGAAGGTAGTGATAGAGCCCGGTCGCGAGGTAGGCGCAGACGTTGGTGTCCAGGCGCGCGTTGAGAACGCTCGCGTCGCGGTAGTAGTTGAACCACGCACCGTTTGCTAGCTGGGTCGCGCCGAGCCAGCGATACGCCGCCCGGGCCGCCTCGGTCTCGCCGATCACGGTGAGGGCCATCGCCACCTCGACGTGGTTCCACGGGTCGCAGTGCCCGCCCGGGTACCACACGATCTGGCCCGAGGGACGCTGCAATGAGATGAGGTGCGCCGAGGTGGCCGCGATCTCGCCGTCGCTCAGCACCTCGGGCACTCCGCGCAGCGCGGTCGTCGTCACGCAGAGGCCTTCTCGAGATAGACGACCAGTGACTTGCCCATCAGTGGCGAGAGCACCGCCTCGGCCCGGCGCGTCAGCCAGGGTCGCTTCACGATGTCCCAGACGAGCAGCCGATGATAGAGCTTGACCAAACGGTGCTCGTCATTGGTCGTGCCAACGAAGCACTTGAGCCACCAGTACGGGCTGTGCAGCCCGTGGGCGTGGTGGTGTCCGCGCACGCGCAGCCCGGCGCGACCCAGACGCGCCTCGAGCACCGAGCGACGGTAGATGCGCACGTGCCCGCCGGGTACGTTATGGTACTCGTCCGACAGCGCCCAGTTGATCAGTTCGGGCCCGAAGCGCGGCACGGTGACGGCCATCGTTCCCCCCGGGCGCAGCACGCGCGCGAGTTCGGCCATGGCAGCCTCGTCGGCGGGCAGGTGCTCGAGCACTTCGGAGCAGATCACTCGGTCGAAGGTGGCGTCAGCGAAGGGCAGGGCGAGCGCGTCGCCCTGGACGACGCCCGTCGCGACCCGCTCCTCTGATAACTCCCCCGCCTCGGCCATCGCGGCGAAGATCGCGACGACGCCATTGACTTCGTCGGTTCCCGCGTCGAGGGCGATGACGCGCCCCCCGCGGCGCGCCGCTTCGAAGGCGTGGCGCCCGAACCCGCATCCCAGGTCAAGAACCGTGTCACCTGGCGCCAGTCCGAGGCGGTCGTAGTCGCAGGTCAGCATCAGTCGAAGGTCATCGCCGCGGGCAGGGGGCGGCCCTGGAGTATGGCGTCGTAGCAGGCAGCGGTGCCGCGCGCGGTGACCTGCCAGGTGAAGCGCTCGATCACGCGCTGGCGTCCGCGCGCGCCGAGTTCAGCGCGCAGCGTGGGGTCTTCGAGGAGTCGACCGATCGCCGCGACGAGCGCCTCGGGGTCGTTCGGGGCGACCAGCAGACCCGTCTCGCCACTCACGCCGACCACCTCGGGCAGCGCGCCGCCGGTCGTGGCAACGACGGGAACAGCGCAGGCCATGGCCTCGATGGCTGGGAGGGAAAAGCCCTCGTACAGGCTGGGCACGATCGCCACCTCGGCCTCGCCGTAGAGGCGCGCGAGCTCCTCGTCGCTGACCCCGGAGATCGTCGTGACGATGTCACCTAAGCCCAGGCGATCGATGGTCGCCGCCACCCGCCCGCCGGGGCGCGGACGTCCGATAACGATGAGGTCGATGTCGCGTTCCACGCGCAGCTTGGCGATCGCCTCGAGCAGGGGGACAAGTCCCTTCATCGGCACGTCGCTGCTCGAAGTGACCATGAGGCGCCCGGGCCTCTTGACCACGTCGGGATACGGGCGAAAGACCTCGTGGTCCACGCCGACGGGCACCACCGTGAGGCGCTCAAGGGGCACGCCCATCTGCGCGTTGATATCGACTTTGGAGTTGTGCGAGACGGTCAGCACCGCCGGCAGGGTCTTCAGTACGCGCACCTGCATGCGCAGGAACCCGAACCAGCGCCGCGTGGTGAAGCGCCGCCAGGCGCCAGTCGTGTGATCCAGGGCGATCGAGCGATCCACCGTGATCGGATGGTGCAGAGTCTCGAGCAAGGGCCAGCCCTCGAGAACGAGCGCCGCGATGCCAGGCCCCATGCACTGGTTGTCGTGGACGATGTCGAACTCACTCCGCCGAGCGCGCAGCATCGTGTGCACGCGGCGGCTGAAGGCGTAGGGCTCGCCAAAACCGGCGCCGAGCATGATGAGGAACTCGGCGACGTCCTCGCGACTGGTGAACTCGCGGCGCGCCGGAATACGGAAGGGGTCGGGGTCGCGGTAGAGGTCGAGCCCCCGCACCGGAGTGAAGCCCACGCCCTCGTCAAGTTCGGGCCACGGCGGGCCCGAGAAGACCTCGACGCTGTGGCCCAGGGCAACCAGCTCACGCGTGAGGTGACGAGTGTAGACACCCTGGCCGCCACAGCGCGGATTGCCCCGGTAGACCAGGAAGGCCACGCGGGACTTGCCGGGGGCCGGCGGGGCCGGTGCCACGCGCTCGGGCAGGGTAATCGCGCGCGAGCGCGCCCACGAGGCACGAGTCTCGGCGATGGTCTGACGCAGCGATCGGGGCACGGGCCAACTCTCCAGTCGAAGTTCCTCATTCTTTCGCACTTGCCCAGCCCGCACAAATGCCCCCGAGGCGCTCGTCGAACCTGGCTACGCTCGATTCCATGGATCTGACCTATCCCGACGACGCCGAATCCTTCCGCCTGGAGATCCGCGCCTGGCTCGAGGCCAACCTGCCCGCAGGCTGGTTCGAACCGGGCTTCTCCATGACCGAGGCCGAGCGCCAGCAGTTCAACAAGACTTGGAACGAGACGCTCTTCGCCGGCGGCTGGATCTGTGCGGGCTGGCCCGTCGAGTACGGCGGCAAGGGCCTCTCGCTGCTCCAGCAGGTCGTCCTCAACGAGGAGTTCGCCAAGGCCGGCGCGCCGATGCGCGCCGACTTCTTCGGCGACACCTTGGTCGGGCCCACCATCTTGCAGTGGGGCACGGAAGAGCAGAAGAAGGAATTCATTCCCGGCATCCTCGAGGGTCGCATCACCTGGTGTCAGGGATTCTCCGAGCCCGACTCGGGATCCGATTTGGCCAGCCTCAAGACCAGCGCCGTGCTCGACGGCGACGAGTGGATCATCAACGGCCAGAAGGTCTGGACGACCCAGGCCCAGTACGCGGACTACGTGTTCCTGCTCGCGCGCACCGACCCCAGCGCACCGGCGCACGCGGGAATCAGCTACCTGCTGGTACCCATGCACCAAGAGGGCGTCGAAATTCGCCCCATCACTCAGGTCGACGGTTCGGCCGAGTTCAACGAGGTCTTCTTCACCAACGCACGCTGCCCCAAGGGCAACGTGATCGGCGGGGTCAACAACGGCTGGAAGGTCGCCATGACCACGCTGGGATTCGAGCGCGGCTCTTCGTCCACCACCGGGTACCGCCGCTTTCTCAAGGAGTGGGACTCGATCCTCGACGAGGCGCGCCGCCACGGCCGCACGAGCGACCGCCTGGTGCGCGACGCCCTCGTGCGATCCTGGCAGAAAGTCAAGATCATGGAGATCAACGGCTATCGCTCGCTGACCGACTCGCTCAATTCATCCCACAACGCGACCCTGCTCGGCGCGTGCAACAAGATGTTCTGGTCCGAGATGCACCGCGACATGATGGAACTGGGACTTGACGTAATGGGCATGCAGGCCCAGATCCTCACTGGCAAGGCCCCCGACCCCCAGTCGGGCCCGGGCCGACGGGGCCGGGCGGATTACCCGGTGTCGGATCTGCAGGCGTCCTTCTTCTTCTCACGATCCGAGACCATCTGGGGCGGCACCGCCGAGATCCAGCGCAACATCATTGGTGAGCGGGCCCTCGGCCTGCCCAAGGAGCCCAAGGCTCAGAACGCCTAGGTCGCGGGCTCGAGCACCGTGGCCGGAACTCGCTGGTGCGTGGCGGAGAGCCACACGCCGACCAGCACGGTGAGAATTGAGCCAACGAGCAGACCCGTGCGAGGGTCGCTCAGTGTGATGATGAACCCAATGAGCGGCGCGCCGATGGGAGTCGTGCCAAAAAAGGCGATGCCGTAGAGGCTCATGACCCGACCGCGCATCGCGCTCGAGGAGTTGAGCTGCAGCGTCGCGTTCGCCGTCGAGACGAAGGCCACCGAACAGGCGCCGGTCGGGATCATCAAGAGCTCGGCGAGGTGCGCCGACGGCATCAGGGCCACGAGGGTGAGCGACGTGCCAAAACCTAACGCGAGCGCCGCGAGCAAGCCCGGGGTGGGCCGCGAACGGTACGCGATGGCCAGTCCGCCGATGATGGCGCCGAGCCCCATCGCCCCCATCATGAGCCCGTACTCGACCGCAGTGCGCTGGTGGAAGGTATCGTGCGCGAGCAAGGGCAGCGTCACCGTGAAGTTGAAGGCGAACATGCTGACCACCGCGACCGCGAGCACCGCCCGGCGCAGCTCGGGATTGGCCCGCACGTAGGCGATACCCAGGCGCAGCTGGCCCTTTTCGCGCGCGATTGTCTTCATGGGCAGGAACTCGTGACTACGCATCAGGGCCAGCGCGATCAGCACCGCGACGTAGCTGACAGCGTTAGCGTAGAAACACACGGCGGTGCCGAAGGCGGCGATGAAGGCGGTCGCTATCCCCGGGCCAATCAGGCGGCCCGCGTTCATGAGGACGCTGTTGAGGCTGACGGCGTTAGCGATGAGATCACGCCCGACCATCTGCTGAACGAAGGCCTGGCGCGCTGGCACGTCGAAGAGGTTCACGATGCCCAGCAGCGCTGCCAGCAGGTAAACCGCGGCGATGCTGACGTGGTGCGTCGTCACCATCACCCCGAGGGCCAGGGCCAGCAGGCCGGCTCCGCCCTGGGTGCCATAGAGGATGCGCCGCTTGTCGTGGCGATCGGCGATCACTCCCCCGTAGGAGCCGATCACGAGCATCGGCACGTACTGCAGGGCCACCGCGATGCCCAGGTCGACCGAGGAGCCCGAGATCTGCAGGATCAGCCAACCCTGGGCCACCGACTGCATCCACGTCCCCGAGACCGACACCAGCTGGCCGAAGACGTAGAGACGGAAATTTCGTACGCTCAGTGCGGCGAAGGTCTTGGACTTGAAGTTCTGCGCGGCGCTCACTCCTCCTCCAAAAGGAGTTCGAGGAAACTCGCCACTTCGGACGCGCGTTCGCGTTCCTGGGCCGACAGCGCCTGCAGTCGACGTTCCAAGAAGGCCGTCTTGCGCTGGCGGATGGCCGTGACCTCGCGCCGGCCGCGCGCGGTGAGTCGCACCCTCGTGCAGCGTCGGTCCTCCGCGTCGGTCACGCACACCACGAGATCCTGGGCCTCCATGGCCCGGATCAGCCGGGTCACCGACGGCGGCTGGATCTGCTCGGCGGCGGCAAGGTCGCCCAGGGACGGGTTGTCGAGGGAGTCCACCAGAGCCAAGAGCGACGCCTGGGCGGGCGTGATCCCCCCTAGGGATGACGCGCGAAGCCGCCGGTTCAAGCGAGTCACGGCGCGTCGTAGCCGCGCCGCCGTCTGAGAATCCGTCACCGTTTGTTCCATTAGTTCACCTAACTAAATAATAGCGCCAGGTCACGACGCCGTGCCGTGCCGGCGCTCGCGACCCGGTACCGACTGCGGCTAGAGGACCTGGCGCATCCAGACGGAGTCCTCGCGCACGAATCCGTGATGCTGGTAGAAGGAGCGCACCCGCTCATTGTGGGCCTCGGTCTCGAGGAACACCACCTTCACCCCCGCGTCTCTCGCGCCGCGCAGCGCGGCGTCGAGCAGCTGGGCTCCCAAGCCTCGGCCACGGCCGGTCACGTAGATCTCGTCCACGATGCACTCTCGCCCACCCGACTCGAGCGAGTAGCTCCATCCGAGCACGCAGTACCCTTGGGCGCCGTCGAGCGCGGCGATCTGCCACACCTGGCCGAACTCGTCGCCGTCGAGCAGCGGAATCAGTGCCTCGCGCACACGGTCGTCGTCATGGTCGTGACCGTCCAGGAGATTGAACTCGCGACTCAACCCGAGCAGGACGGAGAGATCCTCCCGGGTCGAGCGCCAAACAGACGCGTCTGGCCGGTGCGCTGACGCGTCGCTAGCACTCATATCACTCACGCCCCGCCACCCACGACTTCTGCGTAGTCAACGTCGCTCTTCTTTCAGCGCGCGCTCGCCGGACACAACCGCAGCGCGCTGCGCGTGCCGGGTGCCGCTCCACGAGGTAGCAACGAGACCACGAGTTGTCGAAGCGCGCACACGCTGCCGAGCGACTGTGTGGCACCACGCCCGTTGATGAGTAGATAGCCCGGGGACGGACACAGTAGGTCGCGGGCCGTCCAGTACGGCCGCTCGCCCCGGGCGCGCATCACGCGCACCACAAAGTCGGTGGACTCGCCATGGCAGAAGAAGGTCGCCCCGTGTCCCAGCGAGGGCAACTCCGAGATGGCGCGCGCAACACTACGAGATTGGGACTTCGAGAGCACGACCGTGACGGGGTCGAGTGAGGCGCCGCTCGGTTCCACGACGCCGTAGCCTGTCAACAACGCGACACCCGATGTCGGCATCGATGTGGCGCTGACCGGACGAAGCCGATAGGCCGTGACGGCCGCTGCCGCAAGGACCACGAGCACGGCCAGCACACCGACCAGTCGCCTCGAGCGCTGGTAGTGCCGAGCGTGGCGTGGGGCCATCGGCCAAGGCTAGGTCCTTCTAACTCGGCGCGCCACGTGTGATCGCGCCACGGCGCGTCTCCTAGAGGGATTGATAGCGGGGCACGTAACCGCCCGTACCCAGGATCATCGAATCCTCGGGATCGATGCTGTCGTCGACGCCCCCGATCACCTCGGTGACCCAGTGAAGCCGGTCGGTGAGAATGCGGGTCACTCCGCCCTGGAGGGTGGACGAGGAGATGGCACAGCTCGAGCACGCCCCCTGCAGCTGGACCTCGACGACGCCAGTCTCGACGTCCGCACGCACCAGGACCAGATCCCCTCCGTCGGCCTGCACGGCCGGGCGCATCAGGTCGAGCAACTTGTTCAGCGCTTGGAGGCGCTTGGCGCGCTCGTCATCGGTTAGTTCCACTCCCCCAGTCTGCCGTGAAACCCTCTCGGCGTGACCGGACGTCGCTACGATGACGCGAATGGGCGCTGGGCGTGTCGATGAGATCAATCTGTCCGACCTCGACTTCTGGCGTCGCCCGTGGAGCGAGCGCGAGGTGGCGTTCGCGACATTGCGCGCACAGCGGCCGATCGCCTTCTTCGAAGAGCCCGAGGTAGAGAACACCGCGATCGAGTTTCCACCCGGTCCGGGCTACTACGCACTGACGAGGTATCGCGACGTGGCGACGGCGTCACGGCACCCCGAAGTGTTCACCTCAGGTCCCGGAGCCGTCTCGATACTCGATTTCCCCCCGGAGATGGTCGAGTACTTCTCGGGCATGATCTCGACCGACCACCCCAAGCACGCTCGACTGCGGCGCATCGTGGCCAACGCCTTCAACCCGCGCAACGTCAAGGCCATCGAGAACTCCATCGAGGTAGTTGCCGACCGGATCATCGCCGACGCGCTGGCGTCGGGCACCGGCGACTTCGTCGCCGACCTCGCCGCCCCGTTTCCCTTGGAAATCATCTGCACCATGATGGGCGTGCCGGCGAGCGAGTTCGCTACGGTCCTGCATGCCTCCAACGTCATCCTCTCGATGGGCGACCCCGCGATCATCCCCGACGGCACCGACGTCATCCTCGCCACGCTCGAGGCCGGCGCCGCCCTCACGGGCATCATGGAGGAGCTCGGGGCCTATCGCGTGAAGAACCCGATCGACGACATCACGAGCGCCCTCGTGAACGCCGAGATCGAGTCCGAACGTCTCAGCCAACAAGAGCTCGCGTCGTTCTTCGTCCTGTTGGTCACCGCGGGAAACGAGACCACCCGCACCGCCCTCGCCCACGCGCTGGTCGCGCTCTCGGCGCATCCCGATCAAAAGCAGCTCCTCATCGAGGACTACGCCACCCACGCCAAGACCGCGGTCGATGAGATCGTGCGATGGGCCTCACCGGTGATCTGGATGCGTCGCACGCTGGCGAGCGACTACACGCTTTCGGGGGTCGACCTGCACGCGGGCGACAAGGTACTGCTCTTCTACAACTCGGCCAACCGCGACGAGGAGGCCTTCGATAGGCCCGACGTCTTCGACGTCACGCGCGACCCGAACGACCACTTCGGTTTCGGGGCTCCGGGCCCGCACTTCTGCCTCGGCGCGCACCTGGCGCGCCGCGAGATCACGGTGATGTGGCGCGAACTCCTGCGTCGTGTCCCAGGTATCCACGCGAGCGGACCGGCACGCCAGCTGGCCTCGAGCTTCGTCAACGGCATTACCCAGCTGCACTACGAGGTTTAGGAACTATTCGGCCGTTCGCGCGGCGACCGCCTCGTCGAAGGCCCGAAGGGCGCGAGGGCCCCAGACCGTGCCCGGGCCGCCGTTCATAGTGATTGCCACGCCCATGGCCTCGGCGACCTCCTGGCGCGTCGCGCCACGCGCGGCGGCGCTGCGGGCGTGGCTCACGACACAGCCGTCGCATTCTCGGGTCACGGCAATGGACAGGGCGATGAGCTCCTTCATCTTCGCCGCGAGCTCACCCTCGGCGAAGGACGCCCTCGCCAGGTCGGCGTAGCCCTTCAAAACGTCGGGAATCATCGCGCGCAGGTCGAGCGCGGGCTGGCGCAATTCGGCACGGACTTCATCGTTGCTCTTCATGACAACCTCCTTCTGGCAGCGTAGCGAGCGACGCTTCCTAGGATGGTGCGATGAGCGTGATCGACGACCTCCTCGCACACAACCGCGAGTACGTGACGAGGCACGGACATCGCGAGATGCCCACCGTGCCCCAGTCGCACCTCGCCGTGCTGACCTGCATGGACTCGCGCCTCGACCTCTTCGGGGCCCTCGGCCTCGACCTCGGCGAGGTGCACCTCATCCGCAACGCCGGCGGCATCGCCACCGACGACGCGATTCGCTCACTACTGCTGAGTCAGCGGCTGCTGGAAACCCGCGCGGTAATGGTCATCCACCACACGCGCTGTGGACTCGAATCCTTCGACGAAGACGAGCTCCAAAACGAACTCGAAGTCGAGTTCGGCGAGCGGCCGCCTTTTCGCCTCGGCGCCTATCGCGACATCCGCGCGGACGTGCGCGAGACGGTCGCCGCCCTGACGGCGAGCCGCTTCGTCGACTCCACCGAGATCCGCGGCTTCGTCTTTGACGTCGACGACGGATCCCTCACCGAAGTCCTTTAGAGGAGAGACTTTCGAAAGCCCTGCGCGGCCTGCTCATAGCCGTGGGCGACGTAGAAGCGATGAGCGTCGACGCGCACGTTGCGACTCGTGAGTTGCACCCGGTAGCAACCAGCGGCCCGCGCGAGGTTCTCGGCCACCTCGAGGATCGCCGCGCCGATGCGCTGGCCGCGCCGGTCGGCGCGCACGTACACGCTCTCGAGCTCGGCGCACCAGCCACCGGTGTGCTGGAAGTGTCGAAAGACGATCACCTGGCACACCCCGACGACGGCACCGTCGTCGAGGGCCACCAGCACGTCGCCGCGTCGGTCGCGGACCTCGCCCACGGCCGCCCAGTACTCGTCCTCGAGTTCGGGGTGCTCGGCACCGGGCGAAAGAGTGCCCTCATTAATAATCGCGACGGCTGCGGCGACCTCGCCGCGCTCGATTCCGCGCACGACCAGCATCTAGTCCCTCGGGTCGATCGGCGTCAGGACCCCGAGCGCGGACTCCACCACCGCGGCGGCGTCCAGGCAGAGGTCCTCACGAAAGGGCAGTGAAATGATCTGGACACCGGTCGGCAGACCGTCGGCGAGGCCGGTCGCGACGCACGCGGCGGGCAGCCCCATCAGGTTGGGAGGCAACACGAAGCGAAACAGCTCGGCGACGGCCATCGCGCTCTCACGGCTCTCGATGTCAAAGCCGTGAACGAAGGGCGGCTGAGTCCAGGTTGGCCCCACGATCAGGGGGAAGTCCTCGAGGAAACGTCGCCAAGCCCGAGCCACGCGAAAGCGCGACAGGTGCATCTGGAACATCGACTCCTCGCTCGCCGGGGGTAGTTCCACGTCGGAGAGCTCGAGGAAGCGCTGCCCGCCCTCGCCCATGAAGGGCGCGAAGATCGGCGCCGCGACGCGAAGGTTCGACCACATCAGCTCAACCCAAGCGAGGTAGGCCTCAAGCAGCAGGGGTGGCTCGATCTCGTCCACCTCGTAGCCGGCCGCCTCGAGGGCCGCACCGGCGCGTCGCACGCCCGCCTCGACGTTGGGGTGCGTGTCGCCGCCCGCGGGCCGCGGCACCAGGGCCACGCGTCGAGCCATGGGCCGCCCGCCGAGCGGCGCGTCGATGGCCTGGGGATCGCGACGGTGCGAACCCATGACGCACTCCAGGCCGAGACGCACGTCGGCCACGTGACGCGCGAGCACCCCCTCGACGGCCATCAGCTGGCCATTGAGGGCGGTCTCGACCGTCGCGCTGGGATTGCCCTCCGGCACGCGCCCGCGCGAGGGCTTGATCGAGGCCACGCCGCATGCGTAGGCGGGATTGCGCAACGAGCCACCGATGTCGTTGCCCAGCCCGAGCGGCGTCATGCCTGCGGCCAGGGCCGCGGCCTCGCCGCCCGATGAGCCGCCGGCCGTAACCCCGTGGCGCCACGGGTTGTGCGTCGCACCATAGAGCGAGGATTCCGTGTTGATCCGAAGTCCCAGGTCGGGCATGTTCGTGCGCGCCAGCACCACGCCGCCGGCCGTGCGGATCCTTTCGACGACGGGAGCGTCGTCGCTCGCCATGAAGTCCTTCAGCGCGGCCGAGCCCTCGTTCGTGGCATATCCCGCCACGTCGATGTTTGACTTCACCGTGACCGGCACCCCGTGGAGCGCTCCGAGCGGCGCTCCGGAGCGACGCGCGGCGTCGGCCGCGTCGGCGTCGCGGCGAACCTCGTCGGGACGGATCTCCACGATCGCATTCACCTTCGGATTCACCGCGTCGATTCGCGCCAGATGCGCCTCGACCACCTCGCGCGATGTGGTTTCACCACTGCGAATCATGCGCGCCAGATCGGCCGCTGATTGTTGCCAGAGTTCCATGTCGTCCCCCGTTCTTGAAGGCGAGGGTAGCAGCGCTAGCGAGCCGCCTCAGAGTGTCGCTGGCTCCTCGCGACGACGAGGCGACTCACGATCAGGAGGCTAAGGACCATCACGAGCAGAATCAGCGACGCGTCATAGGAGATGTAGTGCAGTGACGCCAGCGGCTGATTCCAGTCCGTCCACACGTAGTAGGTCAAGTAGCCGATGGGGTGATGCACTAGGTGCCAGTTGGGCAGGTCGTTGGTAACTCCGGCGGTGTAGAGCAGGGGCGCGGTCTCGCCCACGGTAATCGACTCGGCAATGAGAAGGCCGGTCACGATGCCGGGCAGAGCCGTGCGCAACACGACCTTGCGCAGCCCATATCCCGTGCGCATCCCGAGGGCTTCGGCGCCCTCTCGATACGACGTCGGCACCTGACGCAGCGCGGTTTCGGTGGCCTTCGTGATGTAGGGCACCACCATCAGCGACAAGATGATGAGTGCCGCCAAGAGCGAGAATCCCCAGTGAAGTCCGACCACGAGTGCGACGTAGCCCACGTAGCCCAGCACGATCGACGGGAACCCGGCGAGCACATCAATCCCCGTGCGCAAGATCGTGCCGCGTTCGCGCCCTTTCCGACTCACGCCGGTGAATTCGGAGAGAAAGACGCCCGCCAGCACGCCGGTCGTGCCGGCGATGATCAGCACACCCACCATGATGACGAGCGTGCCCAAGATGGCGTTCTCGAGACCACCGCCGTTGCCGCTGGGCACGTGAGTGAGTACGCCCCAACTCCAATGCGGCACCGCCTTGACGACGACGCCCACGATCAACCAGAGCGCCGGACCGAGGATGAAGACGAGCGCTAGAAGCGTGAACGCCCGAAACACGACGGACTTGACGCGTCGCCACGACGTACCGTGCGAGAGGCTTTCGGTCATCGACATCAGCCCCTCCCCACTGGTGCCATGAGTTTGCCCGTGTGCCGGACGATCGTGCGCGCCGCGAGGTTGACGGCGATGGAGATGAGCGCGAGCAGGAGCCCGGCTTCGGCGAGGTTGGACAGGGCAAAACCCGTTCCGTCGGTGAGTGAGGAGTCGAGCTGACTGACAATCGTTGCCGCGATGGTGGTCATCGTGCCGTAGATATTCGGCGCCACGGTTCCCAGTACCGAGCCGGACACCATGGCGATGGCGATCGTTTCGCCGATCGCGCGGCCCAAGCCGAGCATCGTGGCACCCACGATGCCCGAGCGCACCCACGGCAGGGTGACGCGGCGGGCGACCTCGGCGTCCGTGAAGCCGAGAGCCTCGGCACCTTCCTTGGGCAGCACGGGCACCTGCAAAAAGAGGTCGCGCGTCGTCGAGGCGATGATCGGAACGATCATGAAGCTCAAAACCAGGCCGGACGTCAGGAGCCCCTCGCCGTAGCCGACCGAGCCGCGAAAGTAGCGCAGCACGGGCACGTTCGGTACGTGGTTGGCGACGAGGGGGTAAACGTGCTGGGCGAGGAAGGGTCCCAGCTCGAGGACGCCCCAGAGTCCGATCACCACGCTCGGTATGCCGGCCAGGATCTCGACGAAGAAGCCGAGGGGCTGGGCGATCCACTTCGGCAGGCGCTCGGTGAGAGCGAAAGCAGTGCCGATGGAGACCGGCACTGCGATGATGATCGCGATCAAAGATGATTCGAGGGTGCCGGCGATGAGTGGCCACGCACCGTAAACGGCGCCCTCAGGATGCGCAACGCCGTGGG
>JAJYGN010000112.1 GCA_021790675.1 Actinomycetes bacterium | reverse complement strand
CTCGGCTACATCGAGCTCGGCCAGACTCACCGATCGAACCCTGCTCATTGGGACCTTCATGACCTGCATCGTCGTGATGGTGCGCGGCGTGTTAATGAGGCGAGTCACCGAGATAACGGCTGGCATCTCGACACTAAAACTCTCCTCGACGTCATCGGCCACTCGCGTCACCGCAACACTTCCACTACCGACGCTCAGCGCGGTCACCCCACGGACAATGGGCCACCCCAGCCGAGCCGCCACCATTCCGGGAACGAGTCCGTCGTAGCCGTCCTCGGAGACGTCGCCCGCAAGAATGAGGTCGAACGGACCCTCGGACTGACTGATGGCAGTGAGAACGGCCGCTACCCCTGCCGAATCGAGGGACGCGTCAGTTACGGCGAGCACAGCCATCTCCCCGCCGAAGGCTAGTGCCTCCTTAAGTGTCTTGGCAGCCTCGGCCGAACCGACACCGGCAAGAATTACCGCCGCGTCGTCACGTTCGCGCAATTGCGCTGCCAGCTCAAGGGCGTTACGGTCGTAGTCGTTGATCTTGGCGGGAGCCTGACGAACTAGGAGTGTGCCGTCGTCGCCGAAGCGCACCTCAGTGGTGTCGTGGACGTGCTTCACTAAGACAAGTACCTTCATCGCAGCCCCCGTCAGTGCTCAACTTCAATCGCGGGCTCGACGACGGCATAACCCGGAGGGGGCGGCGTAACGGAGTCAGCAAAGTGGTCGTGCACGAAATCGAGATAGCGAAGGCGCTGAGCGATGATTCGATTCCGCTCACCAAGGTCCATCCTTTGTAGGGGTAGTGGAACCTGATCTCCAACGAGGTCCGCCGGGATCTCCCAGTGCCCATCCGTGAAGACGGCACGTCCGTCGAGGGATGAGAAATCAGTCATAAATTCTCCTTTCAACTACTCGAGGCCCATGGCTTGAGCAACGAGTGCGAGGACGTGAATCGGCTCGACAGGTGCACCCGATCGGGCTCGAACGTCAGTGAGTTGGTCTTCACAGTGCGGGCATGCCAGCACGAGGCGCTCGGCGCCGACGTCGGCAGCCGCCTGAAGGCGCCGGGCACCAATTCGGTACGAGGTGTCCGGGTGCAGAACCTTGAAACTGGAGCTACCCTTCCCACAGCAGTAGCTCCACTGCGCGACCGGGCTGACATCGACGAAATTGAGCCCGGGCAACGACCGAATAATTCGTCGAGGCGATTCCGTGATTCCGCAGATCTTGTTGAGGGTACACGGGTCGTGGTAACTGACGTTGCCCGACAGCGGCGACGCACCCTCGAACGTGATCGCGCCCGACGTGATCAACTCATCGATCACGTCCGTGACGTAGACAACTTCGAAGGGCAGCTCGCCCAGGTATGCGGTGTAGTCACGCGTGAAATACGTATAATCGTGGGGGTTAATGAGGATGACGCGCTTCGCGCCCGCTGTCACCAACTCGTTAACGTTGTACCGCGCATGCTCCACGAATGCGTCGAGGTCGACGTCCAGTAGTTCGCCCAACGTCGCCCCCGGGTGACGCAAAATGCCATACGACACGCCTGCGGCTGACAAAATCTTCGCGGCGTTACGGGCCACCACCGTAGTCTCGAAGGCGTTGAAGTAGTCAACGAAGAGAATCGTCTCACCAGTGAAGGGAAGATTCAGCCCCTCGGCCCACCGCGTAAGATCTTCCTCGGGTCCGGTGAAGTACGAAAGATACTTATCGATAACCTCGATGATCGCCTCATACTTCTCGAAGCCGATGTCAGCCGCCACCAGATCGCGCCGGACCTTTCGAACCAAATCGACAGTGGTCGTTGACGCGCCGTAGAAGTCCCCGGCGAACAGTGTGTTCGGGCAACGCAACTCGCATGCACCGCATTCGAGGCAGTTCGTTACCTGGTCCCGAACATCCTCAAGCGAGCCTATGCCCTGCGAAATCGCAAGCAGGGTTGAGTGAAAGCCGTACGAAGTGTGGGACTCGTCACGGTCGTCCTGGTACACCGGGCACACTTCCCGGCAGAACTTGTGTCGACACGCGAAGACTGCGAAGCAGTCCTTGACGATCGGGTCAGGAACGCTGCGCACCTCGATACGCTGGCCGTAAAATGGCTTGGAGCTCAGTTGCTGGGTCATCGGGCGTCTCCTTCGTAAGCTTCGTCCAGGTTGTATTTGCCAGGATTCATAATGTTTTCAGGGTCGAGCAGTCGCTTGAGTTTCTTCATCAACTCAAACTGCCCTTCGGCCAGTTCCTCGTAGCACGAGACATTGACTTCGCCTTCGCGGGTACCACCGTGGCACGCCGACACCGACCCGCCGTGGCGGACTGCGGTGCGCGCAATCTCAGTCTTCGCCTCAATCCAGTCAGCCCAGATCTCAGGGGTCATCTCCAACTCGTTGATGCCCATGTCCAACTCCGTGAGATGATCTCCCCATGGTCGGAACGGGTTGTTCGTGTACATGAACATCCCCCACACATCAAAGTGCTCCGGGTGCTTCGCAACAAGGGCGTCTGCGATCTCGTACCACCGCTTCTTGACCGCGGGCAGTTCCGACCACTGCACAGCGCAGTCGTCGATCGACCACGCCATCAACTTGATCTTGCCACCGCTACGCCCGTGGTACGCGAGGTGATAACGGTCATGACGGCTCGCCCAATCTCCCTCGGACATCTCCTGACCGAGATAGGTGGCGCCCGCCTCCTTCGCGAGATCGAAGATAATTGGCTTGGCCGCGTTGACCTCGGCTTCGCGTCCGTAGCAGATAACGCCTGTCGCACCCTGAACCCAGTCCGGGAGAGGGATCCACGCTTCGTCGTCTCGCCGCAGGAAGTCCACCTTGCGCTCATCGAACTGGAAGATTCCCGAGATCGTTTTGAGCCCACTCTTGCCGAGAGTCTGCGTGAGGCGCCACGAATCGCGCCAGTCCCTGACGGCGAAGAAGGCCGGGAATTCCACCTCGGGACGCGGAGAGAGGTCAAGCGTGAGCTCGGTTACGATGCCCAGCGTGCCCTGGTGCCCAATGAAGAGTTCCTTCATGCGATAGCCAGTACTGGCCTTTCGGATCTTGCGAGCACCACCCTCACCAACCCGGATGACCTCGCCCGTTGGCGTGACCACTTCCATTGACACCACGTTGTTCGGGATGTGCCCGTATCCGGCTCCGACAAGGCTCCAGCCCCCCGTACCCACTCGCCCGCCCAACACGTTCACCGGATAGCTGGCCGGGTCATCGGGGAACCACACATTGAGCGGTCGCAAGATCTTGTTGAGCTCCATCATGTTGATCCCGGGCTGCACCGTGACGGTCATGTTGTCGTCGTCGATCTCGAGGACGTCGTGCATGCGCTTTATATCAACCACGATTCCACGACGCAGCGGCATCGCGCCGTCAGCCAGTCCGGCGCCAGCACCCCGGGGCACGATCGGGACCTTCCAACGGTTGGCGATCCGTACGATCTCGATAACGTCGGCAGTTGAGCCGGGGCGTACAACAAGGTCGGGCAAGGTGTCCTGCCACAGGTGTACGCCAAACGGCGCGGCCGATGACGAACGGATCGCCCGGTGATAGGGCTCGGTCAGGACAAACTCGGATCCAATCGACTGGCGTAAATCGGCGATTGCCCCCTCGAGACCTGCGTGAACGGCAGTTGTGGTCACCGCATCCCCCCTTCCTCGACGACGACTCTTCGGCCGCCGCTCTTCTTAAACATATAACTTTAGCGGTTTTGTTGCAAGCCCGTATGGCTATCGCCAGTGTGGGTAGGTGACGTACATGAACTTGCCATACGAATCGGTCTCCCACAACACGACGAGGCCCTTCTGCTGTGGGATGTAGACCAGGTCACCCGGCCTAAACGCGTGACGATCATCCCCCTCTACGAGAGTGACCTCACCTTCGATCATGAAGCAGACGGCACAATCGTTGTCGTAGTCGAAATCGACGGGAGCACCCTTCCAGATCTCGGCTACACCAGCCGTGAGCGGAGCGTCCTGAGCCTGAGCGACCAAGTCGACCAGGTTGAACTTGCCCTCACCAACGTCAAGTGGCTCAGTGACGATGTCGTCTTTACGAAACAGCAGCATGGCAACCCCCCAAAACGTGACCTCAACGGTGGCTATCGCCGTCGTCCTCACTATACACCTATTTCTAGATGTTTATGAATGCTGCAGCTCAAGCTTCCAGATTGTGCATGACATGCTTGATACGCGTGTAGTCCTCAAAGCCGTACACCGACAGGTCCTTGCCGTAGCCCGAGTGCTTGAAGCCGCCGTGAGGCATCTCGGCGACAAGAGGAATATGGGTGTTGACCCAGACGCAGCCAAAGTCGAGGTCTCGGGTAAGCCGCATGGCACGACCGTGATCCTTCGTCCACACTGAACTCGCGAGAGCGTAATTGACTCCGTTCGCGTAGGCAATTGCCTGCTCCTCGTCACTAAATCGCTGTACGGTGATGACCGGTCCGAAGACTTCGCTTTGAATGAGTTCGTCGGACTGGACAAGGTCGGCAACGACCGTCGGCGCGATGAAGTAACCACGGTCACCGACACGTTCCCCGCCGGCGACCACACGCGAGTACGCGGGCCGTCGCTCGAGGAAGCCCATCACCCGCTCGTACTGGTCGCCGTTATTAACGGGACCAAACAACGCGTCCGCGTCGTCCGACGCCCCTGTTATAGTTGTCCGCGCTCGCGCACCGATTGCCTCAACAAAGTCGTCGTAGGCGGCGTCCTGGACCAGCACTCGCGTGGCCGCTGTGCAGTCTTGTCCAGCGTTGAAGTAGCCCGCGACTGCGATCGCCTCGGCCGCGGCCTCGATGTCTGCGTCGGAAAATACCACGACCGGCGCCTTGCCACCAAGTTCAAGGTGCACCTTCTTGAGCGTCTGGGCAGCCGTCTGCGCAACGTCGATCCCCGCCCGCACCGACCCGGTAATCGACACCATCGCCGGCGTGGGGTGTTCGATGAGCGCACGGCCAGTGTCTCGGTCGCCGCACACGACGTTGAAGACCCCGGCCGGGAGGTGCTCGGCCATAAGTTCGGCCATGAAGAGCGTTGACGCCGGTGTCGTGTCACCAGGCTTGAGAACCATGGTGTTGCCGGCCGCGATCGCTGGTGCCCACTTCCACACGGCCATCATCATCGGGTAGTTCCACGGCGTTACCGCCGCGCACACGCCAATGGGCTCGCGACGTACGTAACTGGTCATGCCCTCCATGTACTCGGTGGCGCCGCGACCCTCGAGCAGACGTGCCGCTCCCGCGAAAAAGCGGATCTGGTCAAGCATCGGAGGTATCTCCTCGGAGAGAGTCAGTGCCCTGATCTTTCCAGTGTTCTGCGTCTCAATTTCTACAATCTCAGCGGCCCGTGCCTCGATTGCATCAGCGATTCTTAGCAACGCCAGGCTGCGCGAACTCGGTGTCGCGCGACGCCACATAGTAAAGGCCGACGACGCAGCGCGAAGCGCCGCATCCACGTCGGTCGCGTCGGAGACAGGCATCTCCGCGAACGGCTCGCCCGTGGCGGGATCGATCAACTCCCTATAGCGCTCCGCGTTTGGAGCCGTCGGCTCGCCCCCTATGAAGTTCGTCAACCGCCGCATAGTCTCCCCTTTCTAACCCCCGTCTCTCGAGGGCGACTCAACTTCAAACATATATCCCTATATGTATGAGGTATAGCTCTTCTGGAGGGACGTCATGCGAGGATCGTGATGATTTCGTTGCTGTAACTAGTCTGAGATCTCCGGAGTCGAACCATCTCACAATCGTGACCACGAATTCCTTTCGTAACCAGAATGCGCGCGGCCGAACGGGGACGCGATGACGCCTTCGTCGTCGACGAGACCTGGCGGGCG
Organism: Actinomycetes bacterium; assembly: GCA_021790675.1. Classification (GTDB taxonomy): domain Bacteria; phylum Actinomycetota; class Acidimicrobiia; order Acidimicrobiales; family RAAP-2; genus RAAP-2. Next base: position 4,648 of record JAJYGN010000112.1, on the reverse strand, counting down.
ACCTGCTTCTCCTCGGGCGAGGCCAAGGGCGTCTCGGTCAACCTCCCCCCCCCGGTGATCGACCAGCTCGTCGCGATCTGCGGGACCCGCCCGATCATGGTTGGCTTCGACCGGGAAGGGGCCTACCCGAGGGTGTTCTCAGCCCTGCGCGAACGCCACGTGGACTGGATGACCTATCGAAGGGCTCAACTGGTCACCTCGACGGCGGATCCCCACATTTCCCGGGTGAGGTCGCTGGCACGCGTCTCTCCTACTGCCTCACCGACGAAACGGTATCCCTTTCCCGGGCTACCGCAAGGCCCGTCAGCTCAGCCTGCGCGAGGGCGGTCATGTTGTCCTGCAGATCTTCACGTCGAACATCATCGCGGGTGGTGCTCGTCTGATCCGAGCGCTGCGAGCACGCTGGCGCATCGAGAACGCATTCAAGTACGCCAAAGAGCTCCACGGCATTCACTGACTCGCCAACTACGCAATGGACGCGGTCCCCGACGACACCACGGTCGACAACCCGACCCGGGTGAAGGCCCGGGCCGAGCGCACGACCACGAAGGCCACTCTGGTCGCGGCCCAGGCAGCCTTCGTCACCGAAGCGATCCACCCCCGTTGCCAGATCAACGACTACCACGATGAGATACGCGAGCGGCGCAACACCGTCACGACGTCTAACCTCGATCCTCGGGAAGATAATTCCCCTCCAGTTTGACCCGCGAAGTCAACGAGGTGGAAAGCCGAAGCGCAGGCTGCGCCCACCCCACCACGGGACCTCGACGTCGAGTTCGGGAAAGCCGGCGTCAATCAGCACCGGGGTGTAGGTCCGCAGCGCCAGGTCGACGCGGACGTGGTCCTCGGCCACGGTGACGCTACCGGTGTTGTCGAGGAAGTGGCGCCAGAGCCGATCGGGCGTCGCGAGTTCGTAGCGTGGCAGGGTGCGCGCGAGGAGCCGGTAGCAGTTGCCCGCCGCCACGGTGAGCGTCGTGTCGAGATCGACGTTGAGGGGCAGTCCCGAGCTGAGGGCGTTCAGGTGGAATCCCGCGATGTCGGCGTCGAGTTCGTTCTCGATGATCATGCGCTCGGCGTAGCGGGCGAAGAGGTCCTTGGCCACCGTGGCGAAGTCGTTGGTGAGAAGCAGCGTCGGCTCCTCGTGGCCGATGTTCTTGACCGCGATCTGGCGCAGCGGATGCGCGACGCCCTTCAGAGAGACGACCTCCTCGTGGATCTGGGGGTGACGGTAGCGGCCGGTGCGCTTGATGGTGTGGGTCGTCCACGCCGACGGTGACAGGCCCGCGAGGGTCTCGAGGACCTTCTTGCCCCGTTGGCGCAGGGTCAAGAAGGTGATGGACCGGGCGCAGAGCTCTTCGAGCGTGGCGTAGGTGGTGAGCTGGGAGTCGAAGCAGAGCAGTCCCGGGTCCTTTCCCGACACCCGCTTCCAGTACTCGGCGAAGGCCAGCGTCTCGCCCGCCTGCTCGGCCTTCGTGAGATCGGCGTTGGCGTAGACCATCTCGGTCGAGGCGTGGTCCTGGGCGAAGAAGGTGAGCACCGAGCGAGTGCGCTGCGAGCGGCTCGGCACGTAGTGCTTCTCCAAGGGCACCTCGTCGCCGTGGTGGCGAATGGCGTGAAAGTCCAGGTTGAACCCGGCCTCGCCCGAGTAGAGGCCCACCTCGCTGGCGCGTCGGGCCAATGATTCCAAGAACGCGACGTTCGAGGCACGCTTCACCCGATAGGAGTAGGAGGTCAGGTGGGTGGCCTTGGGCAGAGCGGTCAGCCCGAGCAAGAGTCCGAGTCCGGGGTCAGCCCCGAGGGGAAAGGCGTTGGCCACGCGTCCGCGCCGCGAGCACTTGAGCAGAAGGTGGGCTCCGAGCGAGTGGAACGAGGAGAGCACCCGGGTGCTCGGGTAGTGAGCCGACGAGATAAGCGTGTCGAGGCCGAGTTCGACCATGGCCGGCATCAACAGGTAGAGCCCGGCGTGGTCGCACGGCCACGTGCTTCCCGCGGGCCACGCAGCGAGCGCGCGGGCCTTCACCGGTGCGGTGCGCGCAGGGGACCCACGCGAGCGGCGCCCGAGACGCTCGAGCCCTTCGGCGTGCAGGATCGCCCACACGCTCTGGGCCGAGACGGGCGTGCCCTCGCTCGCCAACGTCGCGGCGATCTCACTCACCGAGGCGTCGCTCGCGCGAAGCTTCAGCACCCGGTCGCGCACGGTGTGGGTCTTGCGCGGACCCTTGGGTCCGGGCTTGGAGTCCCGGAAGAACTCACTGCGTCCGGCGCGCAGCTCCGCCGCCAGCTGGTGCAGCGTCGCGGTCGAGTAGCCGAAGCGCTCGGCCACCTCGGCGGCCGGCGTCTCGTCGACCAGGTAGGCCCGCAGCGCCTCGTAGCGGCGCTGGGCGGGGAGCGTCGGCTCGACGAAGTATTCGGCGCCCGACCTCATGACTGTAGGTAATCTACTGGAACCATTGGACATAATTCTAGAGCCGTAATCATCCACGCGGGTGGACCATCGAAGGCGATGCGCCACGGAACCCTGACAAATCAACGATTTCATGCCGTGTCGATCTCTGGCTCGAAGACGAGAGCCAACTACCACAGAGACACCATCAGCAACTAATTCAAGAAGTTCCCCTACATGACGGGGATGATTGTCCGGCGCCATGCCCCTGACCAGGGGGCTTTCAGCACACGGCCACAGTGGGGCGCTTCAGATCAACCGCCCACGGGTTCCCGAGGATCGAGGCTAACTGCGGTCAAGTGCCTCGCGTCTCGGATCGTGCACCGTAAGGCCGTAGGCTGGGGTCGATTATCGCGCGGAACTCTTCGCGGAGGTTCACGCGGAAGTCCCGCTCCCGTGGGACTTCCGCGAATTAAATGTGACCAGAACTTCTAAATGGCCCACAACCGGGTAGACCCCCTACTTTTGGAACGCAAAAATGTCCCTTCTGGAACGCAGCTTTGAGTGGTGACAAAGAGATGGTCTCCTAAGCAAGTGGTGGCGGGCTCTTTGTTTTCAGGACTGTATGGGCAATTCCGGACGGGTTCCCTTGCCTCCGGGGACTACGGCGCCTCCGGGACTCCGAGGATGCAGGCGGTCACTCGTTCATCGAGGGGTGCGGCTGCTGGTAGGTCAGTGAAGTGCGCTGCTAGATCCGCGTACTCGGGAGTCTCGTGCAGTAGCCGTGCTGTGATGTCTCCGAGGAGGATGTAGCGCCGACGGCGCGTCTCTTCTCGTTGCTGGGCGAGATACGGCGATACGAACTCCAGCCATCGCTCCGCAATGAGATAGGGATCTACCGCCGTGTTCTTCGAGCTCGCCAACGAAGCGAGTTCGGACCACAGGTTCCCGGTCTCTTCATCGCGCTCCTTTCGGGCTCGAGCGGCCCACGAGGTGATGACGTGCTCCATTTGGGTGAGTGCTCGAAGCATTCGCTTGGGAAGAAGCTGACGCTCAGCCACGGCGGCGATATTGAGGCAACGATCTAATACGACGGCAGCATTGTCGTCGAATTCTCGATTGCGGGGATTCTCATCCAGCAGGTCCCTCAGGCGAGCCGCTACGTCGTGAAGATCAGTCGTGAAACCCCCAGGGACCGACTGGTCCACAATCAGCCACCGCGGCGCGCCGTGAGCGGCCGCGGCAATCGAGAAGAACGCCCACGGACGACGAGAGCGCAGCGGCGCAACCCGTGCCAAGACGCGACTGGTCTCAAGGTGGTAGTAGTCGTAGACATCGGCGGGGACTATGGCGGAAGGTCCCGACACCAACTGACGAATTGGCTCGAGTGCGTCTTGAATCCCGTCCCAGGGCTCGCGTTGCGCCTTTGTCAACTCTTCAATCTGGTCAGCCGCGGTGACGATGTTCGTGTTGTTGATTTGCTGCTCGAAGTCCGGAATCTGCAGATTTGATCCCAGGAGTTCCTCACTCTCTCGGGCTCGCCGGACCAGCTTTTCGTAGGCGCGTGTCGCGAATGATGGACCATCTTGGGGCCACCACGCCTCGATGGTGTCGTGAGGGCTGTCCATTCGGTCAACTCGGCCCACCCGTTGCTCGGCCACGCGGAGCGTGGTCGGAAGGTCGAGATGGACGATGCATGACGCACCTTGGAGGTTGAGCCCTTCATTCATGGCGTCAGAACACAGTGCGACTGCGCTGGTGCGTGCGTCGGGGGCGAATGCTTCGGTCACCTTGCGGCGTTGTGACTCACTATTGGCCAGGAGAATTTCTGTACTCCCCAGCCCCCTCGTGCCGAGCAGGACACCGAGCATCGCGAGGGTCACCGGGTGTCTGTCGAACGCCAGGACACGTTCGTGCTCGCGTGACAGGCGAGTGAGGAGCTCGACCTTGGTCTCCTCCCGTGCATCTGACATGTTTCCAACCAGACTCAGCACACGTTCGTAGCGTTCGATCTCCTCGCTGCATGTTGCCTGCCATTGCTCAATGTCAACGAGCCATGGTTCGACGTCGCAGTTGAGACGAACCATCGGTGGACCCTCGTTCAGTCGCACTCGCAGCTTCGATATCACGTCACCGGTGTTCGTTGTCTTGAAACTTGGATCGAGGGCGAAACGACGAGCGGCTTCTTGAGTTCCGGCGAGATGTTCGATTGCGGCCGCCCGCGATGAACGAAGGGCTTCGAGAACATGATGGCGGGCGAGCCCC
>JAJYGN010000113.1 GCA_021790675.1 Actinomycetes bacterium | reverse complement strand
GTCACGCCGAGCGGGACTCCCTCTCCGACGTTGAGCGAACTTCGTTGATCGTGGTCGTGAGTTCGGCGACCACGCCGGCGAGAGGGAAGATGTTAAAGACGCCCTGGCCACCGCGCAGGAGATCCACCAGATCTCCGTCGGATCGCGCCAGTACGGAACCCGCGTCGGTCAGCACCAGCGAGGTCGAGGCCAGGTCCTCGCCGAGGTCCTGGCGCAAGCACTCGACGGCCTGGCGCGCGCGTGCGAGTGAGAGTCCCGAAGCGAGCAGTGACTTGATGACCTTGACCTCGAGGACGTCGCGATACGAGTAGAGGCGCTTCGAGCCACTCCCCGTGGCCGCAGCGATCGAGGGCGTGACGAGGTCGGTGCGCGCCCAGTAGTCCAGCTGACGGTACGTGACGCCAGTGAGGCGACACACCATCGGGCCACTAAATCCGAGGTTCTGAGAAACCGGCATAACAAAGTCCTCCCGACAGAGGTGCCCCGAGTTCGGGGACTACACCAGTGTAGTTCGTCGCCCTAGCGCGCGAGAAGATCGGGCCGGCCCAGACTGCTCGTCGAGGCCTCGGCGTGCACCCGCGGGGGGATTCTTCCGGCCTGACGGGCCAAATAGCCGGCGCGCACGGCGTCGCGAAGCGCCTCGGCCATCATGACCGGCTCCAGAGCCCTGTTGATCGCCGACGAGGCGAGCACGCCGTCACAGCCCAGCTCCATGGCCAGGGCCGCGTCCGAGGCCGTGCCCACGCCGGCGTCGAGCAGGACCGGCACCTCCAGGCGCTCGGCGATCAGTGCGATCGCGTGGGGGTTGCGCACACCCAGACCCGAGCCAATGGGTGCGCCGAGGGGCATGACGGCTACGCAGCCGGCCTGTTCGAGGCGCAGTGCCACGATCAGGTCATCCGAGGTGTAAGCCCACACTTCGAAGCCCTTGCGCACCAGTTGGTCGGCGGCCACGAGCGTCTCGGCGGTGTCGGGCAGGAGGGTCACGTCGTCGCCGATCACTTCGAGTTTGACGACATTGGTCGAGAAGGCCTCGCGCGCCAGTTCGGCGACCATGACCGCCTCCGCGGCGCTGTAGCAGCCAGCCGTGTTGGGTAGCAGGCTGAATCCGCACTCGTCCAACACGTCATAGATCGAGCCGCGCACGTTGGGGTCCACCCGGCGTAGCGCGACCGTCGCGATGCTCGACTGCGACGCGGTGAGTGTCGCCTTCAAGATCTCGAGGGATCGCATGCCGCCCGTGCCCATCACGAGACGCGAGGAGGAACTGATCGAACCGATCCGAAAGAGCTCACTCACGACTTCAGCGTACTCACGGCTGTGAGCCTGCCTCTACAGTGGATTCAATGGAACCACTGACGGCTCTCACCGTCGCGGGGTCTGATTCTGGAGGTGGGGCCGGCATCCAGGCCGATCTGCGCACCTTCAGCGCCTTCTCGTTGCACGGAACGACGGCGATCACGGCCGTGACCGCGCAGAACACGCTCGGCGTAGGCGACGTACTCGCCGTCTCTCCCGAGCTCGTGCGCCGCCAGGTTGAGGCCGTCACCGACGACTTCGCAGTGCGCGCCACCAAGACCGGCATGCTGGCCCAACCCGCGACCGTCGCCGTGGTCGCCGCGCTCGCCGCCGAGGGCCGTTTCGGCCCGCTTGTCGTCGACCCGGTGCTCGTCTCGACGAGCGGCCACGTGCTGATGTCCGACGGCGGCGTCGAGGCCTACCGCGACCAGCTCTTGCCCCACGCCAGCGTCGTCACGCCCAACCTGCGCGAGGCGGCCGTGCTCGCCGGCGTCGACGCCAACGACCTGCTCAACGAGGACGATATGGTGGCCGTCGGCCGACTGATCCTGGCCTTCGGGCCCGCGGCAGTCCTCGTCAAAGGTGGCCACGTCGTCACCCGTGGCGTCACGTCACGGCGCTCGCCCGACATCCTGGTCGACGCTCAGGGCGCCACGGTTTTTGACGCGCCGCGCGTGGACACCACCAACGACCACGGAACCGGCTGCTCGCTCTCGGCGGCGATTTGCTCCGGCCTCGCCTACGGGCGTCCCCTCGCCGACGCCACCCGAGACGCCAAGTCCTTTGTCCTCGCCGCCCTGACGAGCGCGGCGTCCTGGCACCTGGGAGCCGGACACGGACCGATCGATCATCTCGGCTGGAACGAATGAGCGACTCTCGACCACCGCTGACGACGACAACGAGCATCCTGCCGGCGATGATCGTCGTCGCCGTGGCTGTCCTGACCCTGGGTATTTTTCTCGTGATCAACCTCGTCACCAGCCAGAAGGTGACCACGACGACCGCGCCGGTGGCCATCGTGGGCGGACTCGAACTCGACCCGACGAACTTTGTCCTGCGCGCCTGCGCCCAAGATGGCTCTCCACCGGGCAACATCGCCAGCGCTCTTGTGGTGCCGGTGCATACGGCGTCCGCCAGTGGCGCCATCCACGCCAACGGCGGTGCGGGCGACTACGACTGCCTGCGTCACCTTCTCAGCACCGACAGCGCCGGCCAGATCCTTGGCTTCTACCGCACCCGCCTCGAGAGCCAGGGCTGGTCGCTCTTCTCGAGCGGCTCGTCCCACGCGATCGGACAGCTGCTCTTTCAAAAGGCGGGTAGCGACACTTTCTACTGGGTGGTCGGCGTGACCATCAACTCGCGCACTTCCACCTCGACGTCCTGGACGTACCGTATCTACCAGAACTCGTCGATGATCTAGACGAGCTCGGGCACCCGCTCCGGGAGACGCACCGTGACGCGCGACCACAGCGCGAGGTTGAGCGGGTAGATGAGATAGCCCAGGCGCGTCGCCGACGCACTGAGGATCATCACGCCAAAAGCCACCGCGAGCAGGGCCAGCATCTCTGAGAGGTCGATCGGCCAGTGCTCGCGAACGTAGCGGGTTCCGAAATAGCCCATCACCAGCAGAGCCACCGGAGCCAAGACATGTCCGAGCGGGGGCCACAGCGTGGTCAGGATGTGACCGGGCAGTGGACTGGCAGCCGGCGAGTGCACGCCGGCGAGTCCCAGGGGGAACGCGACGACATTCGAGACGAATGACCACGGGTCCTTCACCACGAAGGGGATCACGGTCACGCCGACGATCACCGCAACGATCGCCGCGACGCGCCGCGCCGCGCTTCGTCCGTCGCGGGTGCGCGCGACGAGTAGGGCCCCGGCCGCGGCCGGCCAGGCCGTCAGCTTCATCGCTGCGGCGAGTCCCAGGCTGATCCCGGCAATGTAGGTGCTTCGTCGCTGCAGCCCCGCAACTCCCAAGAGGATCAAAGCCAGGATGGGCATATCGTCGCCGCCCGTCGCGAGAAAGAGCGCACCGGTGGGCAACGCGAGGAGCACCTGGGCGACGAGTATCTTCTTCTCGCGAGACGTGCGCAACAGCACGAGCGCCAGCGCGCTCACGAGCAGGGTCATTAGTGACATCACGATGCGCGCGTCGGTCAGGCCGGCACCCTTATGAGTGGCCGCCGACGGCAGGCCGAACACTCCCATCAGGGGAAAGTACGGAAAGAACGACTCGTAGGCGGGCAGGCCCTTCACGGCGTCCACGACGTGGCCGTTGTGCACGTACGCCCGATACGGGTCTTGGCCGTGGCTGAGATATCCCGCCGAGCGCTCGATCACCGAGACCTCGGGCTGGGCGAACGCGGCGCCCGGATCGAGGTGGCGCCAGCGGGCCTCGAGCCCCAGGGGCAGGGCGACCGCCCCGAGCACCACCAGGCCCAAGAGAGCGACGCGCACGCGGGTGTCGCGCGCAACGCGCCGGCGAGCGACGGCCAGCGCCGCGACCGCCGCGACGGCGTAGGCCGGAGTCGAGAGGTAGCCCCAGTGCCACTGGGCCGGCTCGCCTGAGGTGAATCCGAGCCCGAGAGCGAAGAGGGCGGACGCCCCGTAGAGCAGGGCGTCGCCCGTCAGTCCTCCTACGGCGAGCCATCGGGCCGCGAGGATATGTCGCCAGGAATCGAGCCGCCCCACCACGAAAAGTCTACAAGTTGGACCTCTCGGCGCCCTTGACCGGGTTCGCGGCACGCCGGATCGGCATCAGCGTAGCCACGGGCAGTTTGGCGCGGAGAAAGTGTCTAATGATCCGACACGACCACCCCGGATGCTCCTTGAGAACCGCGTGCGAGCTACCGGGCAACACCGCCAATTGGCCGTCGACGAGTCCCTCGTACATCGCGCACGTGTGCGCGAGGCTCACAACATCATCGTCGCCGGACATCACCAGGACGGGCGCTGACACCTTGGCCAGATCCGACGTCGTGAGCGTGGGCTCGCTAGCGAAGAGAGTGAGCGCTTTGCTCACGACCTCGCGGGCGTGCCCGACGCCGTCAGGCGAGATCTCGCCGTACTCGCGAGCCCACCGCTCGAACTCGGGTCCCTCAAGTGGAAATTCCGGAGTCTCCACGAGGCCGTCGTGATGATAGTTCGCCCCCACGAGGACGACGCGACGGATCAGGTCGGGCCGACGCATCGCGATCAACAGAGCCACCACTCCCCCGTCGCTGTGACCGATCAGGTGGCTCGGCTCATCGAGATACTCGAGAAAGGCGATCGTCTCCTCGGCCATCTCGTTGTAGTGGAACGCTCCGGGGCGATCGGGCGTGCGCCCGTGACCGCGCCGATCGAACGCGGCCAGGCGAAAGTCCTTCGACAGGCGCTTCTCGAAACGTCGCAGCATGCTCGACGAGTCGCTCATGCCTCCGTGCAGCAGGGTCACCAGCGGGCCGTGTCCCTTCGGACGCCGCACCCACGTCGGATGTCCGTTGAGTGAGACCATCGCCACGATCGCATGCTAGGAGGTGGCACCGTAAAGTGGCCGCATGCGCGCCTTTCACATCTCCGTCTCCGACGACGTCCTTTCAACCGCCGTCACCAACGTCACCCCCATCGCGACGGATCCGAGCGACGTTCTGGTTCGCGTGGAATTCAGTGGTGTGAACTACAAGGACGCGATGGTGGTCGATCCTCGCCTGCGAGTGCGTCGCTCTCCCCAACTCGTGGGCGGCGTCGACGCCGCCGGTGAGATCGTCGAGTCATCCGATCCGGCGCTGCCGGTCGGCGCCCAGGTCGCCGTGCACGGTGGCGATCTGGGCGTCGCCCGTGACGGCGGCTTCGCCGAGTACGTCTATGCGCCGTCGCGCTACGTCAGTCGCCTGCCGGAGGCTCTCTCGGCGCGCGCCGCGATGATCGTGGGCACCGCCGGTTTATCAGCGATGCGAAGCGTGCTCGCCCTCGAAGATCACGGACTTAGTAACGGCGAGGTCCTCGTCACCGGCGCGACCGGTGGCGTCGGCTCTATGGCGGTGGCGCTGCTCGCGGCGCGTGGCTATCGTGTCGCGGCCTCGACCGGCTCGTCGGGGGCGATCGGCTGGCTTGAGGGTCTCGGGGCGAGCCGCGTCATCGGACGCGAGGAGATCGCTGACAAGCCCGATCGAGTACTTGCCAGTGAGCGCTGGGCCGGCGCGGTGGACTGTGTCGGCGGCGACACCCTCGCGCAGATCCTGCGCTCGCTGCGCTACGGCGCGGCGGTTGCGGCAAGTGGGCTGGTCGCCGGGGCGGATCTTGTGACCACGGTGTATCCCTTCATCACCCGCGCGGTCGCCCTCTTGGGAGTGGACGTCGTTGAGATGGACGCCCCGGCGCGCGCGCGCACCTGGCAGGCGGTGGCCGACCTCACTAGCCGGCTCGACTTCGACTCGCTCGTCGATCGCGAAGTTCCCTTAGAGGGCGTCGCAGAGGCGCTCGAGGTGATACGTCGCGGCGCCACCCGGGGCCGGATACTGGTGCGTCCGACCCCGGGTGGCTGACGAGCTATTCGTCCGCGACGATCGATCCCACCCGGTCACCAATGCCGGGGTCACGTGAGACCAGAAACACGGCGTAGATGACGGCGAGCACGAGTACAACCAGCGCCGCGTACGGGAACCAGTCATAGGGGTTCGGCTGACCTGGCTTCGTCAGGTAGTAGAGCGGAATCCCGATCGCCAGGAAGCCGACGATTGGTAGCACCGCGTGGCGGAACCAGTTGAAGAGCTCTGGGTGATTCTTTCGGTAGTAGAAAGGCAGGGCCAGGTTCGACAGGGCGTAGACGAGCAGCACGAGGATCGTGCCGAACGTCGAGGACTCGAAGAAGAAGTTCGTGGCGCTCATGCCGCCCGACGTCGCGTGGCCACCGATGACGTGGCCGACTCCCCAGACCGCGATGATCGCCAAGGAGATGCCGAGAAAGAACAGGAGCGCGTTCATCGGCGTGCGACGTGTCGAGTGGACCTTGCCGATGAACTTGGGCAGTAGTCCTTCGCGACCGGCGTTGAAAATCAATCGGGCCTGCGAGTTGGTTCCCGCGATCAGCGCGCCGAGCGTCGAGGTCATGCCCGCGAGGAACGCGAGGAACGCGAACCCGCCGAAGATGCCCAGCGACACCGAGATGAACGGCGGCAGCGAGTCGCTACCGATCTTTCCGATGTCGTTCTTGAAGCCGACGACGGTGGCGTAGGCGAAGAGCACATAGCTCAGGGTCATGATGATCGCCGACGTGAAGACGGCCTTGGGAACATTCTTACGCGGGTTGTCGGTCTCTTCCGCCAGAGCCGCGGAGTTCTCCCAACCAATGAAGAGGTAGACGGCGAGCGGGAAGGCCACCGCAAGTCCCTTCAAGCCGCCCGAGATGTTCTTGGGCTCGAAGGGGCTGAACGAGATGTTCTGGTGGTACTTGAAGAGGGCCACGACGCTCACGATGACGAGAATCGCCATCTCAAAAGCGAAGAACACGCCCGCGATCTTGGTCGAAATCGCGATGCCGCGCACCATCATCGTGGCCGCGAAGGCGAGGAACAGCAACGTCCAGATGATCCACGGCACGCTCTCGAGGCCGGGCACGTTGTAGTACTGCAGCAGCATTTGGAAGAAGCCGCCGACGATCGCGATCACCGAGGCCATGGCCGCAATGTAACCGGTGCCAGTCAGGATCGCGGTAGTCACCCCGGTGCGCGCACCGAAGGTCTTGCCTACGAACGTGATGAATCCTCCAGTAGAGGGGCTGACCTTGGTGAACTCCGACAGCGTGTTGCCCAACAGGAGGATCGCCACTCCCGCCACCAGGATGACCAGCGGTGCCGCCAGTCCCGTGGTGATAGCGAGAAACGCGAACCCGAAGTAGAAGCTCATCGCCGGGCCGATGTTGGCCATGGTGGCCGCGGCGATGTCGATCAATCCGAGTACGCCCTGATGCAGGCGTTCATGTTCACCGTGAACCGTCGGCGTCTTGGCGCCGAGCGATTCCGGCGTGAATCCTTCACTCATGTAAGTCCTCCCTTTGCGCGCGGCACTCCGCCGCGACGCGACAACTGAATGTCACTAAGGAAGGTAGTAGATTCCCTCAGCCGATACGTGGTTGATAAAACTGACTTTGGTCCCGAGGACGAATCAGAAGAACGGACTCACCCAGATGGTGCCCTGGTTGCAAGGCTGCGGTGGGTAGTTCGGCGTGATGACGATCACCGATCCGTCCTTGACGAGTTGGACACTGAGTGTCACCACCGAGGGGCAGGACTCGGCTCCGTTGGGCACGTTCGAGTAAGCGAGGTCGAAGTTGGCGGTGGCGCCGTTGGCGAGAACCAACGACGTGGGCGCACGGTTCGCGGCCGCGTCGGGGAACGTGATCGGCGAGTTCGTCGTCGGCAGGTCGTTCGTCGTCGAGGGCAGGATCGCCCCCGAGCGATCCTGAAGAGTGAGAAGCGGCCACCCCTTAAGGACACACGTGGGCCCCGCGTCCTTGGTCAGGGTCACGCTCGCGTAGACCGTCCCCATGGCCCCCTGCGCAGGGTTGAAGACGCCCCGGAAGTCACGTGCTGAACACGCCTGGGATCCCGAAGCCAGGCTGGTCGTCGTCGAAGTGATCGGCGAGGTGGTTGACGGCGTGGTCGTGGTCGTAGTCGTGGTGTGAATGGCGTGACGGCTCAGTGTGTAGATCACGACGAAAGCGAAAAAGAGTCCGAGTGACTTGAGAGCCCTGCTCACTGATTGAAGTCCTCGGGGCGGATGGTGTCGAGGAACTCGCGCAGTTCGGCCACCAGCTCGGCCTCGTTGGACTCCCCCGGCGCCTCCTCGGTCATGTCGTCAAGCTCGTCGTCGTCTTCGAGCTGCATGATGCGACCCTGCTCGTCCATCAGCGAGTCGCTAACGAGGATCGGCGCACCAGCGCGCAGCGCCAAGGCAACCGCGTCGCTGGGTCGAGCGCTGACGACGATCTCGGAAGTATCGCGCAAGATGCGCAAATTGGCGTAGAAGGTGTTGTCGATCAACTCGGTAATCTCCACCGTGAACAGACGTCCACCCAGCGAGGTGATGATGGTCGACATCAGATCGTGCGACATCGGGCGGGGCGTTTCGAGGTGCTGGAGCGCGTAGGCGATAGCCGTTGCCTCGGGCGCCCCTATGAAAATTGGCAACACCCTCTCGCCGGCGAGCTCCTCGAGCAGGAGGAGCGGCGTGGATGAACCCACGTCCACTCGAACGGCCCGGAGGACGACCTCAATCACGTTCTCAGCCTAGACCCCGGGTCGCGCGAATCGCCCAGCGCCTAGTCAAAGATCGCCCGCACGGCGCGCTCGTGGAGCACGCTGCGCAGCACGGCGACTTCTCCGGCCACCTCGGCGGTCACGGCTTGGACCTCGTCGAGGGACAGGCCCGACACCGGTGAGCGCAGGGACGCCGTGAGATCGTCGACGATGCCCATCTCGCGTTCCACGACGCGCCGTAGCGCGCCCAGGAGTCGCAGGTCAGCTCCACGAGCGATGAGTGGCGTCGCCGCGAGGGCGACACGAACATCGAGGCTCGAGAACTGGGTAGAGCCGTTTTCTGCCACGGGTAGCAGCAAACCGAGTGAGATCATCTGGTTTACGTCGTCGGCGTCGATTCCCGTGGCGGCGAGGAAGTCACTGCTGGAGTAGGACTCCGTTGTCTCCACCACGACCGTCTCCACCGGGCGCGCCATCACCGTGAGGCGCGGCTTGGGCGCCGGCGGTATGGCGACGACTCGCGGATTCGACACGGACCGCGCCGCTTCGCGCGTGCTCGTCACAGGGGCTTCGTCGAGCAGGCCTTGTTCGATCAGTCGCAGGCGCACGACGCGCAGCGGAACGAACTCCTCCTGGGCCAGTCGAATCGCCTCACGCAGACAAGCAACGTCACGATCGCTGTAGAGGCGGTAGCCCTTGCGGCTGCGCTCGGGCTGGACGAGTCCTTTGTCCTCGTAGTAGCGGATCTTCGACAGCTCAATGTCCGGGTAATCAGCACGCAGCAGGGTATGCACCTCGCCGATGCGCATCTTCGTCCCCGTGACACTCATAGCGTCGCCTCCCAAAAGACCAACTTGAACTTCCCGATCTGCACCTCGTCCGCCGAATGCAGCGCGGTCTCTTCGACACGCGCCCCGTTCACGTAGGTGCCGTTGAGCGAATTTAGATCACGCAACGTGATCCGTCCACTGGCGGTGCGCGTGAAGATCGCGTGATGGCGTGACACCGAGACGTCGTCGAGGAGCAGGTCGCTGTTCTCGTGGCGCCCGACCGAGGTCGTCTCATTTGTGAGAGCGAAGCGCGTTCCCGCGCTCTGGCCCGAGACGACCACTAGTTCGTCCACGTGCCCGCGAGGTCCGCTCAAGGTGTCGGAGTGGATGGACTCGAAGGCGCCCACCACCGGAACTGCCACCGTCTCGGGCGACGTGGCTTCGTGCTGGGGAGCGCCACACTTCCAACAAAAGTTGGCGTTCGCGTTCAGAATCTCCCCGCACCGACGACAGTTCACGGAGGCAACCCTAGTGAAGATTCATCCCCGGCGTCTGGGTCAGGAGGTGAGGCCCCGGTAGCCGTCCGCGTCCAGCAAAGCCTCGTAGGTTTCCGGCGAAGAAACGGTAATCTCGCAGATCCAGCCACCGCCGTAGGGCTCGGTGTTGATCAGTTCCGGCGAGCTCGACAGGGCGTCGTTGACCGCACTGACGACACCCGAGACGGGCGCGTAGATCTCTGACACCGACTTGGTGGACTCCACCTCGCCCAGCGCCGCGCCGACCTCGAGGGCCGTGCCCACGCTGGGCAGGGATACGTACACCACGTCACCAAGGGCGTCCTGGGCGTAGTCCGTGATCCCGACGCGCACGACGTCGCCGGTGGCGCGAGCCCACTCGTGGTCGGAGGAGTATCGAAGGTCGTCGGGAATCTGCATAGGCGAAATCTACAAGATCCGTCGGGCAGCGCGCCCCCGGCGCAGCGCGGCGAGCGCCGGGCGCACGTAGCTCGCCAGCACGACCCACGACAATGCGAGGCCCGCCACCCCCACCACCCAGCAGAGGTCGCGCCCGACGTGCTGCCAGCCCGCGAGCGCCACGTGGTGGTCGTTGCTGGTGAGAAGGAACAGGGGAAAGGTCGTCATGAGAGCAAAAGTCGAGACTTTGCCCCACCAGAGCACGTCGATGCGCGCAGCGCCCAGGGCGGCCAGCAGGAGGGTCATCAACGAGACGATCAGC
>JAJYGN010000057.1 GCA_021790675.1 Actinomycetes bacterium | reverse complement strand
TCGACATCAGCCCCTCCCCACTGGTGCCATGAGTTTGCCCGTGTGCCGGACGATCGTGCGCGCCGCGAGGTTGACGGCGATGGAGATGAGCGCGAGCAGAAGCCCAGCTTCGGCGAGGTTGGACAAAGCGAAGCCCGTTCCATCGGTGAGTGATGAGTCGAGCTGACTGACGATCGTTGCAGCGATGGTGGTCATCGTGCCGTAGATATTCGGCGCCACGGTTCCCAGTACCGAGCCGGACACCATGGCAATGGCGATCGTTTCGCCGATGGCTCGACCCAAGCCGAGCATCGTCGCACCCACGATGCCCGAGCGCACCCACGGCAGGGTGACCCGGCGGGCAACTTCGGCGTCCGTGAAGCCGAGCGCCTCAGCACCCTCCTTGGGCAGCACCGGCACCTGCAAGAAGAGGTCGCGCGTCGTCGAAGCGATGATCGGAACGATCATGAAGCTCAAAACCAGACCGGACGTCAGCAGTCCCTCGCCGTAGCCGACAGAGCCGCGAAAGTAGCGCAGCACGGGCACGTTCGGTACGTGGTTGGCGACGAGTGGGTAGACGTGCTGGGCGAGAAACGGACCCAAAACAAGCACGCCCCAGAGCCCGATCACCACGCTGGGTATGCCGGCCAGGATCTCGACGAAGAAGCCGAGCGGCTGTGCGATCCACTTCGGCAGGCGCTCGGTGAGAGCGAAGGCAGTGCCGATGGAGACCGGCACTGCGATGATGATCGCGATCAAAGATGATTCGAGGGTGCCGGCGATGAGTGGCCACGCACCGTAAACGGCGCCCTCAGGATGCGCAACGCCGTGGGTGTGCTGCACCGCCCCGTAGAAGTTGCCCACCTGCCACACCGAACTGGTGAGATACCCGGGTCCGTTCACCTTGATCGCGGGCCACGCCTTGACGGCCAGGATGATGATGACGAAAACCAGCCCGAGCAGCGGAACAGTCACCGCCACGCGGGTCGCGACCTGCCACAGTCGGTCTTCAAAGTGAAAGGACGTCGTGATCCGGCGGGGCCTACGGCCCCGCCGGATCACCGACGCTACGGGTGACGACGCCTCGATTGGTGTCGGGTTGTCGCCACTCATTCAGCTACTAGCCCTTGATCGTCGTGATCAGCTTGTACGAGCCAAGGATGAAGGTGTTGGGCAAGCGCAGGAAGTTCACCTGGGACAGGAACGACGGCCTCTGGCCACCCGAGGGACTGATCGCCCACTCGAGCAGTGAGCGCGTCGCCGACGCCATGGCCGCACTGGGCTGGGTCTTGTTCACGATGGCGTACTCGTAGTTGATGATCGGGTAGCCGCCCTTGGTCTTGGCGTTGATCATCGAGACGGCGCCCTTGTTGCGAAAGACCTTGTAACCGGCCGCCTCGGCCGTGACGCCCTTCGCGCTCCAGTTCAAGTACTGGCCGTTCCCGTTGAGCAGGGCCGCCGTCGTCAGACCATTGCCCAGGATGTTGCTCAAATAGCTCACCCCGACGTAGGCGATGCAGCCCTTGGTCGCGCCACACGCCGTGACCATGCCGCCGTTGCCGTTCTCACCAAGCGCCGAGGGGTTCTTTGGCCACGTCACCGTGGTGCCATACCCCACCGACTTGCCCCAGCCGTTCGGGTCCTGCTTGGTCAGGTAGGTCGTGAAGAGGAAGGTGTCGCCACTGCCGTCGGATCGATAGAGCGGCACGACCGGAAGACTGGGCAGATTCACGCCCGGGTTCAGCGCGGCGATCTGCGAGTCGTTCCAATTGGTGATCTGGCCCTCGTACATCGCGGCAATGATCGTGCCGTTGAGCTTGAGGTGCGCGTGCAGCCCCGGAATGTTGTAGGTGACGACCTGAGAGGAGATGGCCACCGGAATGTTCATCAGACCCGGCGTCGTCTGCAGCTGCGTCGGGGAGAGGTACGCGTCAGAGGAGCCGATGTTGATGGTGCCGGCCGCGGCCTCGGAGATGCCTAGGCCGGAACCGCCCGCACCCGTGGTCAGACTGACCTGCTTGAACTTGTTCTGATAAGCCGGTGCCCACAAGTTCCACAACGGGTAGAGCAATGAGCTGCCCGCTTCGGTCAGGCTCGCGGCCTTGGGCGTTTCGATCTTGAAGTTCACCGTGACGGGAACGTTCTTCTTCTTGGCCTTCGCCGTGGCGGCCGACGAGGCCGAGGCGAGACCGACGAGGCTCACTGAACCCGCGAGGGCGACGATTGTCGCCAGACGAGTGCCTCTACGAAAATTGGTGATCACTGATGTCCTCCTAGTTGTTGACGAGTCCACGGTAAGCAGTCGAAGTAACGCAACCGTGAAGTCCCAGTGAGGTCGAACTGATTTCTGCGTAATCTGTCGGCTCGCTCAGCCCATCAAGCCTTGGACGTAACGCTCGGTGTCAAGTTCGCGCGGATTTTGGAACACCTGCGACGTCGCGCCGTGCTCGACCAGCTCACCGTTGAAGAAGAACATCGTCTGATCCGAGATGCGCCGGGCTTGGCCGAGATTGTGCGTGACGACGATCAACGTCAACGCCGGTGTCATCGCGCGCAACATCCGTTCGACGGCCTCAGTGGAAATGGGATCGAGCGCGGACGTCGGTTCGTCGAGCAAGAGCACTTCCGGGCCCACCGCAAGAGCGCGCGCTAGACACAACAGCTGCTGCTGGCCTCCGGAGAGCCGATAGGGCGAGTCACCCAAGCGATCCTTCACTGCGTCCCAGAGGCCCACCTCGGTCAGGCGCATCTCGGCCACCACGTCCAGCTGCTTGCCTCTCGCAATGCCGTGCGCCTTCACTCCCGCCACGACATTGTCGCGAATCGACATCGGGAACGGATTGGGACGCTGAAACAGCATGCCCACGCGCCGGCGAATGGTGAGCAGATCCTGCTGGTCGCCCCAGATCGACTCCCCGTCAAGCAGAACGTCGCCTTCGTGTCGGAATCCCGCCACTCGATCGTTCATTCGGTTGATCGTGCGAAGGAACGTCGATTTGCCCGAACCCGTCGGGCCGATCAGCGCGGTAATAGTGCCACGCTCGAAGTTCATGTTCACACCCGAGAGAACCGTCTTGTCGGAAAACTTAAGGTTGAGACCCCTGGTCGCGATCACCTCACGCGGACGATCGTGGTCCGGGTCGAGGCGGGCCAATTCAGCATCGAGCGCGCCGGGCGCGACCTTGAACTTGCTGACCTCTTCCATGGCATCCTCACTCGTGGCGATAGGGCCAGAGTAAGGAGGTCACATGAACGGCGGGTGACGACAAGGTGTCACCAGATTGATTTCTGGGCTAGTCGCAACAGCTGTCGCGCCACCCGCAGGCGCGACATCGATAGTGAGCGTGCTCGGCGGACATCTCCGAACCACACTGGGGACACTCAAAGAAGATCGCCAATGGACTCGGGCATTGGCGAGCGGAACTCTCGGGAACGTCACGCATCGATCCAGTATCGACGCCGAGGCGGCGCGCCGCAACGACCCCACGGTGATCCTGTTCTAGGGTAAAAGCAAGGATTCGAGAGGGAGTCATGCGCATTGGGGTTCTGACCGCCGGCGGCGACGCGCCCGGGCTCAACGCCGCCATTCGCGCGATCGGCCAAATGGCCGCACGCGACGGCCATCAGCTGTTCGGTATCGCCAACGGCTGGCAGGGGCTCGCCACGCAGTTCGTCGAGCGAGAGCTCACGACTTCTGAACTCAACGGCATCGTGGGCGTCGGCGGGACGATTCTCGGCACTGCTCGCTACGACCTCGACAATCCCCCGGGCGGTCGCGAGCGCGTCTTGGCCACCGTCGCGGAGAACCTCGACGCGCTAGTGGCCATCGGCGGCGACGGCACGCAGCGAATCTCGCACTGGTTGGCCGAGCGTGGCGCGCCCGTGGTGGGAGTGCCCAAGACTCTCGACAACGACTTGATCGGCACCGATTACTGCATCGGCTTTGACACCGCGATCTCCCTGGTCGCCGAGTCGCTCGACCGCCTCTACACGACCGCCGCCTCACACCACCGCGTCATGGTGGTCGAGACCATGGGACGCACTACGGGCTGGGTCGCGGCGATGGGCGGACTCGCCGGCGGCGCCGACCTGATCGTGATCCCCGAGTTCCCCTACACCATGGATGAGATCATCGCCCACCTGGTGGCCCGTCGCGCCCGCGGGTACGCGTTCTCCATCGTCGTGATCGCCGAGGGCGTCAACCTCGAGACCCTGGGGGGCCGTGAAACCGGCGAGATCACCAGCGAGGGCGTGCGCGGGGTACGCCTGGCCACGCGCGGAGTCGGCCAGTTTCTCAGCTCGCGCATCGACAGCCACGGCGGCTTCGAGGTACGCACGACCGTGCTCGGACACCTCCAGCGCGGCGGCAGCCCGACCGCCCACGACCGCATCTGGGCCACGCGCGTGGGCGCTGCCGCCTACGACGCGGTCGCGGCCTCACGCTTTGGGACGATTCCCGTCGTGCGCGGCGGTGACATAGAACTCGTGGATCTCGCCGAGGTGTCCCACGGCCAGCGTCGCGTGCCGCGCACGCTTTATGACCTCTGCGCCGCGTTCTTCTAACGCCGTCGCTCGATGAACCCTCAGCCCGGCAGGCCTCGCACGGGCCAGCGAGTAGCGGGCAGAGATCGCGACTACGGGTGCAGCTGACCGATCCCGTAGTGGGTGCGACAGAGCACCTGATAGTGGACGACCCCGTCGGACACGTCGCCGTAGAAGAACTGGTCACCTTCGCGCGCGACGACACCGTTGACGACACGAGCGTTGCAGCGCCCCCGCTTCCCGCACCAGCACGAGGAGGTGAGGGGAAGCTCGTGCGCCGAATCGGCGATGGCGAAGAGGCGAGCCGACCCCGGAAAGAGATTGAGTAGGAAGTCCGCCGAAAGGCCGAAGGCGTGCACGTCGACCTCGTCGTCGTCGACCAGCCGCGCGAGCGCGTCGATCTGCTCGACGCTGGCGAACTGGACCTCGTCGATGACAAGGACTCGGATCGCCTCCGCACGCAGTCGCGCGACGTGTGGGGCGAGGTCCTCGCCGGGGCGAATCGCGTCGGCACTCGCCTCGATGCCGATGCGGCTCGTCACCATGCCATCGCTCGAGCGGTCCCCGAAAGTCCACAGCGCGACGTCACTGCGGCCCTCGCGCAACTGCCAGCACAATTGCAGGGCCAGCGTCGACTTTCCCGCCGCCATGGTTCCGTAGGTAAATGTCAATTCCGCCATGGGTCCTCGCTCACGAACGCCTCACGATAGCGCCGCGCCGGTCCCTCGGGCGACACGAGCGCCCTGATTAAAGTGAGCCCATGACCTACAGCGTTCGCCCCGTCGCCTATATCCGCAACGACCGCAGTGAGGCTCTCGACGACAACTGGGATGACGTCGTCTCCACCGTCGAGCTCGCGGCCGACGTGCCGAGTGAGTCGCTCGCCGGCCTGGGCGACTTCTCCCACGTCGAGATTGTGTTCTTCGCCGACTGGGCCGAGGACGTGCCGCCGGCGCCCTGGCACCGACACCCGCGCGCCAACCCCGACTGGCCCGACGTTGGCGTCTTCGCCCAGCGCAACAAGGACCGACCCAACCGGATCCTGCTCACGACCGTCGCGATCTCCAACCTCGAGGAGCGCTCCTTCCAGGTACGCGGCCTCGACGGCATCGACGGCACACCGGTACTCGACATCAAGCCGGTGTTCCGCTGGAGCGTGCCGCGCGGTGAGCTTCGTACGGCCACTTGGAGCGAAGAGCTCGGCGAGCACTACTTCTAATCGGTTCGTCGCGGGGATCCCGCGAGGAATGCGGTGATCTCCTCGCGCGTAGGGCACGTGGCGGGTCCGACCCGCTCGACCGCGAGCGCGGCTGCGGCGTTGGCGCGCGTCGCCGCCTCGAGCGCACTCGATCCACGCGAGAGCTCCGCGAGCACGACTCCATCGTGGGTGTCACCCGCGCCGTTGGTGTCGATGACCTTGATCGCGAATCCCGCCACCTCGTGGACGTCGCCCTCACGGGTCGCGAGCACGCAGCCGCGCTCGTCGGCGTGGATCACGATGCCGCGCCGACCGCTCACCGTGAGCAACACTTCGATCACGTCGCCCATCTCCTCTTCACCCGAGAGCGCCATCGCCTCCACGGTGTTAAGCAGCAGCCAGTCGGTGCGGGCGAGCACGGGATCGAGGATCGACGCGTCGATGTCGAGAACCCGGGGAGCGGGGTCAAAGGCCACCACGACCCCCGGTGCGAGCCCCGCGATCCACGCTGCGACCACCGGACCAATCTCGGGGTAGACGAGGCTGTAGCCCGAGAGGAACACGTAGTCGCCCTCGTGGGGTGCGACCGTGTCCAGATCCGCGGACGAGAGAGTGAGCTCGGCGCCGGGAGCAGTGACAAACGTGCGCTCGCCACTCTCGTCAACCAGCACTACGCAAAAACCAACGTCGAGCTCACTGGCCGGTGCCAGAGGGCTGTCAATAGCGAGCGTCGCAAGATCCGCTCGGGCGAGATCAGAGAACGCCCCGCGCCCGAGTCTTCCGACGTAGGTGACATCCATCCCCTGGCGGGCGGCCGCGCTCATAACATTGAATCCCCCGCCCGTCGTGACCACGTGGCTGCTCGCGAGCGAGTCGCCGCCGCGCGTCGGTAGCGCAACGACGCGCATCACGACGTCCACCATCACGGTGTCGAGGTTGAACAGACGCGGCGCCACCCTGCTCACGTTAGGTCGCCCTAGTCGTGGCGAGAAAGAAACTCGTTGACGACCTCGAGGTAGCGATCAGGCTCTTCGACGAAGGGCATGTGACTCGATTCGTCAAAGAGCATCCACTGGGCACCGGAAATCTCCTCGACGAACGGGGCGACCGTCGCCGGTGTGGCCTCATCGAAGTGTCCCGAGAGCACGAGCGTCGGTGCGGTGATCGCACCGAGGCGCCCGACCACCGACCAGGTGCGCAAGGTGCCAACACAGAGGAACTCGTTGGGACCGTTCATCGCCCGATACACAGTTGCGTCTTCGGCGAGCTGGTCAAACGTCGCCTGCACCTCGGACGGATAAGGACGCACCCGACAGACGTGGCGGTCGTAGAACACCTCGGTCGCCGCGAGATATGCAGGATCGTCGGTGGTACCCGCGGCCTCGTGCGTCTCGAGCGATACGCGAACGTCCTCGGGAAGATCCGCCCGTAGGCGGTTCGCCTCACTCACCCACAGGTCCATCGACGCCGGCGAGTTCGAGAGGATCAGCGAGCGCAGACCCCGAGGGCCGGTGAGGGCGAACTCTGCGGCGAGCATGCCGCCCCAGGATTGGCCGAGCAGGTGGAACCGGTCGGCGACGCCGAGCGCTTCGACAAGATTCGCCAGTTCCTCGCGAAAGAGCGCCACCGTCCAAAAGTCGCTGCCGCGAGACGGGTCGTGCGTCGACCTGCCACAGCCCACCTGGTCGTAGTGGATCACGGGCCGACCTTCGAGCGCGAGCGCGGAGAGCGACAGGAGGTAGTTGTGCGCCATGCCGGGCCCGCCGTGGGCGATCACGATCGGGGTGAGGCCCGAATCCAGGTCGCCGGTGACGCGATACCAGGTGCGCATCCCGGCGAAGTCCACCATTGCCTCACGGGTCGCGTCGAGGATCACGCCCCGACGATATCGGCGACGACCACGTCCCTCCCCGCGTTTCTTAGGAATTCATTATCGCCCCTTAGTTCAAAATTCGACCCGCCTCTGTAATCTCGGGGTCGATCGCACGCGACCACAACACCGCCAGGGAGAGGAAAGGCCAATTTCCATGATGCAACGGGCCCCCCAGCGCGCCCGTCACGCCGCCGCGCTCGACGAGAGCGGGGTCGAGGGCAACGCCCGTTTCACCAGCCTGCTCGCGGTCATCCTCCTGATCCTGCTCGCCCTCGAGGGGGTCACGATCCCCTTCATCGGACCGCTCCTCACAGAGCACGTCTTCATCGGCGTGCTCCTGATTCCGCCGGTCCTCTACAAGATCGGCTCAACCACGTGGCGTTTCGTGAAGTACTACACCGGCGACGCTCGCTATCGGCGCAAGGGTCCGCCGGTGCTGGTGCTGCGCCTACTCGGACCCGTCGTCGTGATCCTCACACTCGCGGTGATCGGCACGGGCGTCGGACTCGTCTTGCTGCCGCGCTCCGAGCGCGGTCTCTTGCTCAGTGCGCACCAGGCAAGCTTCGTGCTGTGGTTCGGAGCGATGACGATCCACGTGCTCGGCCACCTGGTTGAGACAGCCAAGCTCGCGCCCCTCGACTGGATCGCCCGGACTCGGCGTCAAGTGCGCGGCGCGTCGATACGCCAGTGGGCGGTAGCGTCGAGCCTCATCCTGGGCGTCGTCGCGGCCGCCGCCATCACCCCCTACGCCGCCAACTGGTTCGCCCAGTCGTTCTGATCTAACTGACGAGCGGCAGCGACTCTCCCGGCTGCCAGGCGGTCACGCGCGTGGGCGTGCCCGCAGCGCGCAGATGCTCTTCGACCTCACCGGGCGTGCCCGCGAGCATCGGGAAGGTCCCGTAGTGATAGGGCGCGAAACGAGTCAGACCGAGGAGCCGCACCGCGTACGCCGCCTCGCGCGGGCCCATGTTGTAGTGGCCGTCGATGGGCATGAGACCGATCTCAGGCGCGTAGAGGTCACGCACAATGCTCATGTCGGAGAAAACGTTGGTGTCGCCCGACACGTAGACGGGTCCCCCCTCGCCTGGGGACAGCGTCACGACGAAGCCCACGGGGTTGCCCCCGTAGATCGAGGGCTGGTGCTCGCCGCCAGAGATCCCGCAGGAGTGGTCGGCGCCCACCATGGTGAAGGCGAGGTCGCCGTGTCGATACGTACCCCCCTTGTTCATCTCGACCACGTCGCTCAGCCCGGCGGAGGCGAAGTACGCCGCCATCTCGGGAACGCAGATCACGGTGGCACCGGTCGCCACCGCCAGTGGAACGACCGAGGCCATGTGGTCGAAGTGACCGTGAGTGACGCAGATGATGTGGATCTTGCCGACGTCAAGGCCCTCGGGCGCCCGGGGGTTCTCCAGCCACGGATCAAAGAGGACCCGCGTCCCTCCCTTGGTCGTCAGCAGCACGGTGGCATGACCCAGCCACGTCAGCGTGCCGGGCGCACCCACCGGTTGGTTTTCGATCTCGTCAACGAGTACGGCGGTCATCTCGACTCCTTCATCAGGTGAGTACGTCTTCGTGGCGATGATATGTCCAGCCGCACCGCACGTACTCACCCACCCGATGCGCAGCCCAGCGCCCGCGCGTACGCCGCGAAGGGGAGCGAATAGAGAGAGACCGCGTCGGGATTCGAGCGCACCAGGCTAAAGCGCCAGCGGCCCGCGACATAATGCCAGTAGTCAGTCAGTGCGACGCTGTCGATCGAGTAGTGGACGAGCCAGTACCCCCCGGGACCTCGCTGCACCCCGGTTGTGGTGGCCGGTCCGGGCGGATCGGGGCACTCGCGATGGCGCCGCACGTAGTCCGCGCGAGAGATGACGGCGCGGCTCGCCGCATCGAAACGGTCGTAGACAGCGATGGGATGATTCTCCGAGTAGTTCTGGTTGAAAGTAGTCGCAATGGCCCACAGGACGCTCGCCCGATCCCCCTCGAAGGAAGTCGTAACTCGCGCGAAGGTTGCCACCACGACGAGCGCGACCAGCACCGCGCTACTCCACAACCCGATCGCGACACGGCGATGACGCATCGAACCAGTTCCGACCATGGGCTCAGAGATATGAGCGTCACTCAGCACGTTCGAAGGCTAGCGAGCGAGTAGATTCGCGTCCCAATGGTCATAGTCGCGCACCGATCCTCAACGGTTCCCTCGGTTCGGAGTCATCGATGACTGAATCGATCACCTTGGCCGAGACGCCCTGGGGATACCAACGCAGCGACGAACTGCAGAGTCGATTTCTCGCCGCAGCCGAGCGACTGCGCCAACTCGATGGCTGGCCCAATCCCGAGAACGACGGGGAACACGAGTTGCGGGCCAACCTGGTCCTCGAGGGCGGCGGCGTCAAGGGAATCGGACTCGTCGGCGCAATCCTGGCTCTCAACGAGGCCGGGTACTCCCTGGAACGCGTGGCCGGCACCAGCGCAGGCGCGGTCACCGCCGCGATCGCCGCCGCGATCACTCAGCGCGGGCTGGACATGAACCATCTGCTAACACACCTACGTTCACTCGACTTCTCAAAGTTCATGCCCGAAGGGCGCCTCCACGAGATGCTCGATCACGCCGGTGGTCACCTCGCCGGGCTGATGGCCGACGCGGCCATCCTGACCAACCGGGAGGGCCTGTACTCGGGCGAGTACCTCGAATCATGGCTGCGCCCGATCATGCACGACATGGGGGTCGCCACCTTCGCCGATCTGGCGATCGACGACCATGAACGTGTGCTAGCCGACGAGCGTCGCTATCGGCTCCTCGTCTACGTCTCGGACATCACTCGGGGACGCCTCACTCGGCTGCCCTGGGACTATTCGCTCTACGGTCTCGATCCAGCGATCCAGGACCCCGTCATCGCTGTACGCGCCTCGATGTCAATCCCCTTCTTCTTCGAGCCGGTCCACGTCTCAGCCCGCGACACCGTTCTCGAGGTTCAGGTTCCGGGCACCGGCGCGACCAGCGTGCACTTCGCTGAGGGTCGCCACACGTGGGTTGATGGGGCGCTGCTCGCCAAGTACCCGATCCACTCCTTCGACCACACCAACGGTGCAGTCCCGCCCTGGCCGACTATCGGCATCAAACTGTCACGATTTCAGACCGAGTATCCGCCGGCCGGGCCGCGTGAATCGGCTCTCGCCATTGCGGTGCGCTGTCTCAAGACGATGATGAACGAGTGGGATGCCCTCACGACCCATGATTCGGTCGCGCACCGCACGATCTTCGTTGACAGCACTGGCATCAGTGCGACCGACTTCGACCTCACACGCGATCAGCAAGACGACCTCTTCCTCGCCGGCGTGAGGGCAGCCACGCAGTATGTCATTGACGTAGCCGCGCTCGGTGGCGTTCCTCGCCGATAAGCGAAGTCGGTGGTCACGGGCGTTGGGCGGATCCCGACCCCACCGGTAGAATGGGTTTTGCGCGGGCGTCGTCAGCGCGTGCAACGGGTCCGGAGGGTGGAAGCGTGGCGATTGCAGCGAGGTGGCGGCGCGCATTCGTTCTCCTCGCCGCCTTCGCCTCGCTGGGAGGGGCCGTGGGCGCCGCGGCGACCACGAATCCCTCACTGGTTCACCCCGCGCGCAATATCGTTGCCCGGCCCAACTTCGAGAGCTCGGGCCCTTGCCATTGGACGAGTTCGCACGCGCTGGGATGCGTGAACCCGTGCTTCGTTGGTGTGGCCGGCACCGTCGTTGTCGCCCCGTACGACAATTCGCGCGCCTGCACCAATTACGTGCTCAAAGCCATCAATTCCGCGCGAGCGAGCGAAAACGTGGCTCCAATGGTGCTGCCCGATAACTGGTACTCGCTGTCGGTGACCGATCAGATATACGTGGTAATCAACCTCGAGCGCACCGCGCGCGGACTTCCGCCCTACCTTGGCCTGACGAGGAAACTCGACTCGTCGGCGCAAGCAGGGGCTGCCAAGAATGTTGACCCCTGGTTCGTCTCCGGTATGGCCTATTCGCGCTTCACGTCAATCCTCGCGGATGCGTCGCCGTCCCCTCTCGCGGCGGACTACGTGTGGATGTACAACGATGGCTGGGGCGGTAGTACGGCGACCACGTCCAATGTCGATTGCACCAGTGCACGGTCGCCTTCGTGCTGGGGGCATCGCTCGAACATCCTCGGCGGCTATCTAGGGCCGTACTGCCACACGTGCCAGATGGGTGTGGCGTTTAAGAACAATCGGGGCACCGGCGCCTACGCCGCCATCTTTGTCAAGCCCCGCGGACGCGCGGCACCCATGTATTTTACCTGGTCGCGTGATGTTGTACCACACCTAAAAGGTGTGACCACTTCGACCTCCGTTATTTCAGGTAACTGACTTTCACCGCCCTCGCAGGGACTTGCCGACAACGTGCCACGGCACCGGGAGCGTCAAATCAGGAGTGGTCACGAATCGTCGAGGTGTAGCGAACTTCGACGACCTCGCGTGAGTCGAAGGTGACGTCAGTGACTGGCCGTCGCCAAGCCAACCGCGGGCCTCGTCAACGCTCCTCGCGCGATGATTGCTTTTGAGATCCCGCAGCAGCACTTCGTCGAGGACTTGCTCGGCCAGGCGTTCCTCGGCACGCGCGATCTGTACCGATCCGACTCCGGTGCGCCACGACGAGGGATGCACATCGAGGGCGCAGATCTCACCACGCCGCTGCTCATCGTCACGCGTGGGGCCCGCAGTGACGAGTTCCACGATCACATCGCCTTCAAGTGCAAGAAACGTCCGTGGATAATCGAAACCTATTCGATCAAGGGTGTAGCGACGCGCGCGCCTCCTCGTCGAGCCCGTCGAGAAAGAGTTCGGAACTCCCTTGTAATGAAATTCGAACTCGCGCTTGAAGCCAACGATGATCTTCGTGCCCCCGGCAGTCTCTACCTTCATGACATAGTGAACGGATCTGTCGCGACATAGTGAACACCTCGGTGGAGGTGAGTCGTGGTCAAGAACCAGGTCATTGTGGCGTCGGTGGTGTCCCAGGGTTTGGGAGTTCGCGCGACGGCCAAGAAATACGGGGTCTCGCCGGCCTGGGTCTGCACCCTCGTCCAGCGCTACCGCGCCGAGGGCCCGGCGGGTCTCCACGCGCGCTCGAAACGACCGCGAACGAACCCTGCGGCGACGTCGCCCCTGGTCGAGGACCGCATCGTCGAGCTGCGAAAGGAGTTGGTCGACCTCGGCACCGACGCCGGGGCCGACACGATCCACACGCTCCTCGAGCGCGAGGGTGCTCGCGCGCCGTCGGTCTCGACGATCCAGCGGATCCTCACCCGGCGCGGCTTTGTCACCCCGGCACCCAAGAAACGCCCCAAGGCCTCCTACGTGCGCTTTACGGCCGAGCTGCCCAACGAGTGCTGGCAGTCCGACATGACTCACTGGCACCTAGAAGACGGCACCGGCGTGGAGATCCTCACCTTCCTCGACGACCACTCGCGCCTGGCCCTCACCGTGCGCGCCTACCCCACCGTGAGTGCCGAGACCGTGCGCGGGGTTTTCGCCCAGACCTGCGCGCTCTATGGCGCGCCGGCGAGCGTGCTGACCGACAACGGCGCGATCTACAACGCCGCCTCGCGCGGCGGGCGCAGCGGCTTTGAGAGCGACCTGATGGCCGCCGGCGTGCTCTACAAGCACTCGCGCCCCTACCATCCCCAGACCTGCGGCAAGGTCGAGCGCTGGCACCGCACGTTAAAGGGCTTCCTCGCCAAGCGCCCCGCGACGACGCTGGGAGAGCTCAACGAGGTCTTAGAGGACGTCGTTCGCTACTACAACGACGTGCGACCCCATCGCGGCATCAACCGGCTAACGCCGAGCGTCGCCTACCGCTCGCGCGCCAAGGCGACGGCCCACACGCTCATCTACGAGCCCCACTGGCGCGTGCGAACCGACGTCGTCGACGCGCGCGGTCACGTCACCTTGCGCTACCTGGGCAAGCTGCGCCACCTCAACGTCGGCTGGAGCTACCGGGGTCGCTCGATCCGCCTCTTCATCCTCGATGACGTGGTGACCTTTGCCACCGACGAGGGCGAATTCATCGGCGAGACGAGGCTCGACCCCAATCGGGACTACCAGCCCAAGGGCCACGGCTTTCGATAGTCTGCACGGGTTCAACTGTTCGCGATGTCGCGACAGATTTCAGTGGTGCCCCCGGCAGGATTCGAACCTGCGCTCACGGTTTAGGAAACCGATGCTCTATCCCCTGAGCTACGAGGGCCTGTCAGTGGCGACATCTCCGTCAGAATCCCACCGGATCGATGGTACTTGGAACCGATGTCACTAGTCCTTTTCGCGTCGATCACACCGGCAACGGCTCCCGCCAGCGAACTTCCATTCGACGTCCGCGCCGGTCGTCTCGGGCCCCGTGTGGGGCCTGGCGTGCTAAAAGCCGGTCCTTCAGCGCCGGATCGTAGCCCTCTGCGTGGCTGTGGTGCGGAAGGTTTTCCAATAATAGAGCGAATCGAGGAAAATTCTCAGAATATTACAATAATATTCTTTTTGTTTTCTATTTCTTATCGTGCTGTACGAATACGTTAATCAAGCCCCTACTATGGAACCGAATCCACACATTTAGGTTTCCTTTTTCGATAATTCGGAATCGGTGGAGACGGGAGAAATTTGACATGAAATCGGCACGAAAAATCTGGATACTCGTCACGGTGGTGGTCATCGTCATCGCGGCCGGAATCACGATAGGGGTCCTGAGCTCGAAGTCACCAAAGTCCACCGCCTCCGGCGGCACGGTGACCTTCGCCGAGGCGCCCGGGGCCAATCCCAACTACATCTTCCCGTACATGGGTGGCCAGTACTTCTCGGTCGATAACATCAACCAGTTCCAAGAGCTGATGTTCCGACCCTTGTACTGGTTTGGTCTCGGAGGATCGGTCGCCGTTCAGCCGCCGCTATCGCTCGCAAACATGCCAGTGTTCTCGAACAGTAATAAGACAGTGACCATCACGATGAAGGGCTGGAAGTTTGCCGACGGCCAAACCGTCGACGCCCAGTCAGTGATGTTCTTTCTCAACATGTACAAGGCCGACCCGACGTCGTACGCGGGATACAACCCCGGCTTCGGCATCCCCGACCAGGTCCAGAGTGCCACGGGACACGGAAACACCGTGACGCTGAAATTCAAGACGTCCGTCAACCCGAACTGGCTGCTCTACAACTACCTCTCCGAGATCACCCCCTTCCCCAACACATGGGACGTCACATCGGCCTCCACACCGTCGACCTGCGCGACCGGCGCCTACGGGGCACCCTCGACCGACACGGCTTGTAAGGCGGTCGAGAAGTATCTGGACGCCCAGTCCTCCAAAGTCAGTACCTACACCGACGCGATGTGGCAGAGCGGTGTCGACGGTCCGTGGAAGCTCACCTTCATGGACAACCTCGGCAACGTCACCTTCGTTCCCAACACGAAGTACTCAGGTCCCCAGAAGGCCCAGGTCAAGACCGTCAAGGAGATTCCCTTCACTTCGAACCAGGCCGAGCAGTCGAGCCTGCAGGCCGGCACCATCGACGTCGGCTTCGTGGACCCGACGATTCTGACGTCGCCAGCCCCCGGACCCGGACAGGCCGGTCCCAACTGGCCAGCGATCGCCAGCACCTACAACATCTACGCGGGTACCCCGTGGAGCTTCAACTACGCGCCGTTCAACTTCAGCTCGGCCAATCCCACCTCCGCGGCTATCCACCAGCTCTACATCCGTCAGGCTCTGCAGATGTCCGTGGATCAGACGGGAATCATCAAGGTGGTCGACAAGGGCTACGGCGTGCCGACCTACAGTCCACTGCCGCCCAACACCCCGGCGTCGATCAGCGGTCCCGTCGCCAACCCGTATCCCTTCAACAAGGCCAAGGCGGAGTCGCTTCTGACATCGCACGGCTGGAAGATCGAAAACGGAGTGCAGACCTGCGTCAACCCGGGTACGAGCGCCAATCAGTGCGGGCCGGGCATTACAAAGGGCTACACCTTGAACTTCAAGATCGTCTGGGCCAGCGGGTCACCGTCGCTCGATGACACGTTCAACGCGGAGATCGCCGACTGGGCGAGCATCGGCATCAAGTTCACGCACTCAACCGGCACGTTCAACACGGTCATCGCGGACTGCACGAGCGCCAAGCAGCACTACGAGCTGTGCTCATGGGGTGCGGGGTGGATCTACGCCCCGGACTACTACCCGTCGGGCGAGACGCTCTTTACCACCAAGGGCGGCTTCAACCCCGGTGGCTACAGCGACCCCACAATGAACAAGATCATCAACACGACGACCTTCGGCACTGCCAAGTTGACCACGTACGCCAAGTACGCGGCCGAGCAGCTCCCCGTGCTCTATCAGCCGAACCCGGTCACGCCGATTGAGATCAAGAAGACGTTGAAGAGCTCCATCGGATTCACCCCGAACCCGCTGGCGAACTTCATGCCCGAGTACTACTACTTCTAAACCGGAGACGAGCGACTCGATCGTCCGGCGACGACACCGCGCCCGCGGATCCCTCTTCGGTGGGACCCGCGGGCGCGGTGTCGTCGTAACGTCCGACGCTGCACGTCGCAGTCGCCGGGTGAGCGACCGGTCGAGCTCTGGCCGTTTAGTCAGCACGACAAATGGAGGTGACGACAGTGGGTAAACGACGCGACGTAGCCCACGGTGCAGACACCTCTGAAAGGATGGGGCTGTGAAATGGCTCGCAGGTCTTCTCGACGCCGTTGACCGCGTTCAGCGCCGCCACCGCTGGATCGCGCTGCCGTTCTCGCTCGTGCGCAAGATGAGCGACGACCAGGGTGGCAATCTCGCCGCGCTGATCGCGTACTACGGCTTCCTCTCGCTGTTTCCACTGCTACTGAGTTTCGCGTCAATTCTCGGTTTTGTGCTCGCCGGGGACTCGGGTCTTCGCGTCCACGTCCTCGAGAACGTCGCACGTTCCTTTCCAGGCTTCGCCGGCACGATTGACGCAACGATCACGGGCAGCGGGATCGCCCTGGGCGTGGGACTCGTCGTCGCCCTGTGGGCCGGCCTGGGCGTCACGCGCGCAGTAGAAGGCGCCATGAACACGGTCTGGTACATTCCCCTCGCCCAGAGGCCAAACCTGTGGTGGTCGCGACTGCGCGGACTGGCCATGCTCGTCGCCCTGGGCGTCGCATTCATACTCTCGAGCTCCCTGGCTGGCCTGCAGGGGACCCACGTCATCGCCCCGGTCGCCGCGAATCTCGTCAGCGTCGTCGGGCCGCTGATACTTAATTTCGTGCTCTATCTCGGCGCCTTCGTCATCCTGACCAACCGCCGCATGTCGTGGCGGACCGTGTTGCCAGGCGCGTTGGTCGGAGCCATTGGCTGGACGCCCCTACACACCCTCGGCGCCTACTACACCCGCCACGAGATCGCCCACGCGTCGCACCTCTATGGTCCCCTCTCTCTGGTCGTGGGACTGCTCGCCTGGATCTACCTCGGCGCCCAGCTCACTCTCTACGCGGCGCAGCTCAATGTGGTCCTCGCCGAACACCTGTGGCCACGCAGCCTTCGCGGAACGTCCACCGACGCGGACCACCGATCGCTCCTCCTTCGCTCACGGGTACTTCAGCGCTGAGGCTCGCCCACCGATGAGCACGCGGTTTGTCGCTGCGAGTCTCCTCAGTCGCCCGAGGCACAACTCCTAGGAGGCTCGATCGACCTACTCATGATCCACGCGTGCAGTCCGACCTGGCGTCCACGCTGGAATCCGTACTGTTCGAGGAGTTCGACGGTGGCGCTGAAGAGGAAGCGGCCCTGAGCCGCGCGGCCACTCGTGACCTCGGAGATCGCCTCGACCGGACCGCCACCGGCGGCGCCGATCATGTCGAGGGCCCCTTCGAGTGCGGCGCGGGCGACACCTTGGCCCCGATGCCTCTTGTCAACGAAGACGCAGGTGATGCGCCAGTCGGGGACGGGCGGCGGATCTTTGTCGTACATCCTGCGGTGCTTCAAATTGGATAACTCGTCTGGGCTGCCGTATTGGCACCATCCCTGGGCGAAGCCGTCGCTGTCGAGAACGAGCGCCGCGTGGGCCCGGCCCGTTCTCACCCGGTCCTCTTTCACCATTCGGTAATCGACTCCGCGCTGGCCGCATTCAGGGTGATAACCGATGCACCAGCACCCGCCAAATACGCCGTTATTGCGCTCGACAAGTTCGGCGAACTGATCCCACGTCGAACCCTCCAGCGCCACGATCTGGTACGCCATTCGAGCCCCTCTCCCACCAGATTGTCCCACCTCAAGAGGCCTTTCGCCACCTGCGCCTCGCCACGGTGTTCGATCCTCGAACTGTAAAACGGGCCGCGCAACGTCAAAGCGAGCGGGGATCTCTCTCGCTCGTTGGTCGTTGCGGCGGGCGATGAACCTCTCGCTAGCCTGGTCCTCACGTGAGCATCCTCGTCGACCTTCAGCGAGTTACCTTTCACGGCGCGGACCGCCCGGTACTTGAGAATCTGTCCCTTACCGTCTCGAGTGGCGAGCGAATTGGCGTCGTGGGCATCAACGGCGCCGGCAAGAGCGCTCTCTTGTCGATCATGCGTGGCGATCTCACCCCAGACTCCGGAGAAGTTCGTCGGCCCCGCGACTTGCGCGTAGGGGTCCTCGAGCAAGAACCGTCCCTGCCCGCGTCGACGGTGCGCGAGGCCTTGGGATCGGGCTGGCAGGTAGACGCCGCGCTGGATCGCCTGGACATGCTCGGCTTCGCCGACGCGCCGATTCCCTCGTTATCCGGCGGACAGCGAAAGCGCGTCGCCCTGGCGCGCGTCTTCTCGCGGCCCGTGGACTTGCTCGTGCTGGACGAGCCGACCAACCACCTCGATCTCAACGCGATTCGCTGGCTCGAGCAGCAACTCCTCGACTTTGCCGGCGGCGTCGTCCTCGTCAGTCACGATCGATTCCTGCTCGATCAGGTGACGACCCGCATGGTCGAAATCGACCGGGGAAACACCTACGTGCACGCGGGGGGCTACTCGCGTCTGCTCGAGGCCCAGGCCGAGCGTGAGGAGCGAGCCGCCACCGCTGAGCAGGTGCGCCGCAATCTCGCGCGCACCGAGCTCGCGTGGCTGCGTCGCGGGGTGAAGGCGCGCTCGACCAAGCCCCAGGCCCGCATCGACGCCGCCCATCGGCTCCTGGCCAGCCGTCCCGACGCCCCGGCGCGTAGCGGTCCACTGGACTTGAGCGTCCAGACCCCGCGCCTCGGCACCACGGTCATCAAGACCCACCGGGTCTCCTTTGGCTACGGCGATGAGGCGCTGCTACGCGACGTCGACCTCGAGCTCGGCCCCGGTGACCGCGTGGGAATCGTCGGGCCCAACGGAGCGGGTAAATCCACTCTGCTCGACCTCCTCGCCCATCGACGGAACCCGACGAGTGGCACCATCAAGCACGGCTCGACCGTGGTCGTTTCATACTTCGAACAGCACGACCGCGAGCTCGATCCCACCGCCACAGTCCAAGAGCTCGTTGCGGGACCGCGCGGCGTGCCGGGCTCGCCCGCCGACGTCGCCCTGATGAAGCGCTTCTGGTTCACGGGGGCCCTTCCTGCGACGAAGTCGGGGGAGCTCTCGGGTGGTGAGCGACGGCGACTCCAGCTGCTGCTCGCCCTCGCCAAGCGCCCGAACGTCCTCTTCCTCGACGAACCCACCAACGACCTCGACCTGGAAACCATTCGCCTGATCGAGGACTTCCTGAGCGAGTGGCCCGGGACCCTCATCATCGCCTCCCACGACCGCACGTTTCTCAGCCGCACCACCGACCGGCTCCTCGAAGTTCGCGACGGCACCGTGTCCGACGTGGCGGGCGGCATTGACGCGTGGATCGCTCGCACCGTCGAGCCCGAGACCGCCGCCACCGGTGAGACGAACCCGCCCGCCGTGCCGCGAGGACGAGCTCTGCGCGACGCGGAAAAGGAGATGACCCGCCTCGAGCGACGAAAGCAGACCCTCACCGAGAAGTTGCTCACGGTGAGCGACCGCGACGAGCAGGCGCGCCTGGGCGGCGAACTCGACGTCGTGCTGCGCGACCTGCACCGCGCCGAGACGATCTGGCTCAGCTTCTTCGAATGAGAGTCCCGCCGCCGCTCGCCGACGACGTCAACCGGTCGGCGCCGAGCACGACGTAGTTCCCTCGCCGCAGCCGCCGCTCACTCGATAAGAGAATGGCTGAAAGCTTACGACGGGCGAGCCCACGTCGATCTGGATGTCGCCATGTGAGAGCAGCGGCGTGGCACGCGGATCACCACTGAGACGTCGGCCGTTCTCAAAGACAACGACGGACCCATGCGCCGGACCGACCTGGTGAGCGGACAGCGGTTGGTTCCAGATGTCGAAGAACTGGCCGAGCGTGAAGGCGCCCTGTCGCGGCGCCTCGACGTGGATGATTCCGTCGGCGACGTGAGTGTGGAGCCAGTAGAGGCAGTCGGTGAGACCCACGTCGTAGAACTCGCCACTGGGATAGTGCTCGACGAGGGCGGGCTGGGTGATGCCGATGCCCGCTGGAAGGTTCCGACGCTGGCCATCGACGAAGATCGCGACGTGGACGTGAATGTGGTACTTCACCACCTCCTTCGCCCCGGTCTGACAGGACACGCCGTCCGTCGTCGCCCCACTACGCGTGCTCGACGCACTGGCCAGATCCGCCCCGGGGTACATCACGACACCTTCGGGACCCACCACCGCCGAAGATGGACGCGACGAGAGCCACGCGGTAGCGAGACTGGCGACACCAAGCAGGGTGAGCAGGGCAAAAGGAATCCATCGGCGCGACGTCGGCACTGCGGAGTCTGTGGACATAGAACCTCCCGCGCCGATGGTAGTAGGGCTAGCGAGGGGTCAGATTCGCGCTCGAGTCAGGTGTCAGCACGCTCGCGAAGCGACCGCTACAGCCTGGGTCAGTCGTCGCCGTAGGAACCAGAAGCCGATGACCCGTAGGTCCCCGAAGACGGCGATCCGTCGTCGCCCGACGCGCCGTCATCGCCGCTGTAGGTGTAGGTCACCACGGCGGGAGCGGGCGCCATCGTCGGTGGAGCCGCCGGGGTGTTCGGTACCGTCGTCGGTGCTGAGTTCGCAGAGAGCGAATTGGAGAGCGGGGCGGGATTCGACGCGTGCATCATCAAGGCAACCGCCGCCGTTGAGAGGACAAGGGTCAAGGTGCCGGCCACCGCCCACGATGAGAGGGCGCGCACGCGTCCGCTGAGATGTCCTCGCATGGCTCCATGGTCGTGGCCGACCTTGAGAAATTCCGTGGAGTCACCTCAATTTCGACTCAATTCACCATATGGGCGGAGGTCACGGCTCTACTAGCCTTGAGTGCCTTATGGCGCTTTCCATCGGTATCGTCGGCCTGCCCAACGTCGGCAAGTCCACGCTCTTCAACGCGCTCACGAACAACAACGTCCTGGCTGCCAACTACCCCTTCGCCACGATCGAGCCGAACGTCGGCGTCGTCGCGGTGCCGGACCCGCGCCTCGCCCAGCTCGCCGCGATCTTTCACTCCGAGCGGATTCTGCCCGCCCAGGTGACCTTCGTGGACATCGCCGGCATCGTCAAAGGCGCCTCCGAGGGCGAGGGTCTGGGCAACCAGTTCCTCGCCGCCATCCGCGAATCCGACGCGATCTGCGAGGTCGTGCGGGCTTTTCACGACGACGACGTGATCCACGTCGACGGGCGAATCGACCCGGCGAGCGACGTCGCCACGATCGAGACCGAGCTCATCCTCGCCGACCTGCAGACCATCGACAAAGTCGTGACGCGCCTCGAGCGCGACGCCAAACGCCTCCCCGAGGCCGCCGAGAAACTCCGCCACGTCCAGCGCGCCCGCTCGGCCCTCAATGAAGGGCTGGTGATCGCCAAGGTCGGACCCGAGCTCGACCGCGACGCCCTCGCGGACCTGCACCTCCTGACGGACAAGCCCTTCATCTACGTCTTCAACGTCGACGAGGCGACGCTCTCGGACGAGGCGCGCCGCCGGGAGCTCGCCGACTCGGTCGCTCCCGCGCCGTGCGTCGTGCTCTGCGCGAAGATCGAGGCCGAGCTCGCCGGTCTCGATCCCGACGAGGCGCTCGAACTGCTCGAGTCCTACGGCCAGCACGAGTCGGGACTGGCCGCGCTCTCGCGGGTCGGCTTTGGCGCCTTGGGACTGCAGACCTTTCTCACCGCGGGGCCCAAGGAGGCGCGGGCCTGGACGATCCCCCAGGGGGCGACGGCACCAGAAGCCGCCGGTGTGATCCACACCGACTTTCAGAAGCACTTCATCAAGGCCGAGGTCATCTCCTTCGCCGATCTCGTCGAGGGCGGCTCGGTCGCCGCGGTGCGCGCGGCCGGCAAGGCCCGCATCGAGGGTAAGGAGTACGTCATGCGCGACGGCGACGTCGTGGAGTTTCGCGTCGGGGTCTAGCCCCGCATCGGGCCGCTACGATTTGACCAGGCGTGAACGACAGAGGTCGGCGCCGGCCGCAGATCTATCCACAGGAGCATCATGACCTCTGACGCCTTCGACTTCAAAGTTGCCGACCTCTCCCTCGCCGCCTTCGGGCGCGCCGAGATCACCCTCGCCGAGCACGAAATGCCCGGCCTGATGGCCATGCGTGCCGAGTTCGGCGAGTCCA
The DNA here is from genome assembly GCA_021790675.1 of Actinomycetes bacterium. Classification (GTDB taxonomy): domain Bacteria; phylum Actinomycetota; class Acidimicrobiia; order Acidimicrobiales; family RAAP-2; genus RAAP-2. Next base: position 22,336 of record JAJYGN010000057.1, on the reverse strand, counting down.
AGCCCCTCGCGGGCGCGCGGATTGCTGGATCCCTGCACATGACGATCCAGACGGCCGTTCTCATTGAGACCCTGGTCGCCCTCGGCGCCGACGTGCGCTGGGTGAGCTGCAACATCTTTTCGACCCAGGACCACGCGGCCGCAGCCGTCGTAGTCGGTCCGAACGGCGCCCCCGAGGACCCCCGCGGCGTGCCGGTCTTCGCCTGGAAGGGTGAGACCCTCGAGGAGTACTGGTGGTGCACCGAGCAGCTGCTGCGCTGGCCGGGACACGCCGGTCCCACGATGATCCTCGACGACGGCGGTGACGCGACGCTGTTCGTGCACAAGGGCCTCGAATTCGAGCGGGCGGGCTTCGTGCCGGCTCCCGACGAGTCCACCAGTGAGGAGTACAAGGTCATCTTGAGCGTGCTCGGACGCATCATCGCCAGCGGCGAACGCATCTTCGAGCCGATGGCCGCCGGCATCATCGGCGTGTCCGAAGAGACGACCACGGGTGTGCACCGTCTCTACGAGATGGAGCGCGACGGCACGCTGCTCTTTCGCGCCATCAACGTGAACGACGCGGTCACCAAGTCCAAGTTCGACAACAAGTACGGGTGCCGCCACTCGCTGATCGACGGGATAAACCGCGCGACCGACACCCTAATCGGTGGCAAGGTCGCCGTCGTGTGCGGTTACGGCGACGTCGGCAAGGGCTCGGCCGAGTCCCTGCGTGGCCAGGGGGCGCGCGTGATCGTCACGGAGATCGACCCGATCTGCGCGCTGCAGGCCGCCATGGACGGCTTCCAGGTGACGACCCTCGAGGAGGCCGCACCGATCGCCGACATCGTCGTGACCGCGACGGGCAATCGCGACATCGTGCGCGTCGAGCACATGCTCGCCATGAAGCACCAGGCGATCCTGGGCAACATCGGCCACTTCGACAACGAGATCGACATCGCGGGTCTCTCCACCCTGCCCGGAGTGACCCGCGAGACGATCAAGCCCCAGGTGGACAAGTGGACCCTGCCCAACGGGCGCTCCATCATCCTGCTCTCCGAGGGCCGCCTGCTCAACCTCGGCAACGCAACCGGGCACCCGAGTTTCGTGATGAGCAATTCCTTCACCAACCAGGTCATGGCCCAGATCGAGCTCTACACGCATCACGCCGACTACGAAGCGAAGGTCTACGTGCTGCCCAAGCACCTCGACGAGAAGGTCGCCCGCCTGCACCTCGACGCGCTCGGGGTCAAGTTGACGACCCTGACCAAGCAGCAGGCCGACTACATCGGCGTCTCGGTGGACGGACCCTACAAGCCCGACACCTACCGCTACTAACCAACTAAGCGAATCGGGCGAGGCGCTCGCGGATCACCGAGGCGAAACGGTCGTTGTCGAGCGTGACGCCCACCGTCGTGGTGCTGTTCGAGTTCGCGCGGCGACGGTCGAACCACGTGGCCCCGCGCGAGTGCTCTCCGCCGGTCTCGACCGTCACGGCGACGCCCTGCTTCTCGATCGCCGTCGGGTCGATCAGTTCGTAGACCGCGGTCGCGTCGTGCATGATCACGTCGCGGTTGCCGTACCACTCGTCGTGGAAGAGCGCGTAGGGCTCGAGCATGGCCGCAACCCGATGTCCCACCGCGGTGTCCAGTCCCCTCAGGTGCGCCAGGTCCTCGTCGTTCAACAGGGCCTGATGCGTGAGATCGAGCGGCATGAAGGTCATCGGCCAGCGCGCGGCGGCCACCGCGGCGGCGGCCTCAGGGTCGAACCAGATGTTGAACTCCGCGGCCGGAGTGACATTGCCCTCGAAGGAGGCGCCGCCCATGATGACGACGCGCTCGACGAGCGACTCCGCCTGGGGATAGCGCGACAGGAGGTTCGCCAGGTTGGTGAGGGGTCCGATCGCCACGATTGTTGTGGGCGCCTCGGTGATCAACCGGTACTGCAGGTCGACCGCATCAAGCTCGTGCTCGGGGACTTGTGGCTCATCCCAGACGAGGTCGCCCAGCCCGTCGGCACCGTGCACGCTCACCTCGAGCTGCGGGTCACCGTTGAGGGGGCGGGCGCTGCCGCGCGCCACCGGGACGTCGGGGCGCTGGGCGAGCTCGACGAGCCGGCGGGCGTTCAACGTCGTCGCGTCGATACCGACGTTGCCGGCGACCGACGTGATGGCCACCACCTCTAACTCTTCGCTCGCCAGGGCGAGCAGGATGGCGACCGCGTCGTCCACCCCCGGATCCGTGTCGACGATTACCCGCGTGCGAGCCACGCTCGTACCTCCTGGTCGGTGGCGAGAGAGCCCTGCGCCCCGCTCGCCCGGGTGGCGAGCGCGCCGGCCACCACGGCGTAGGTCAACGCGTCGTAGGCGTCCGCGCCCTTGGCGAACTGAACGGCGTAGGCCGCGCAGAACGCGTCGCCAGCTCCCACCGTGTCGAGCGCCGCAACGCGCGGGGCCGCGACGGTGGCGACCTCGCGGCCGAAGCGCAAGTGTGTCGCCCCCCGAGCGCCAAGGGTCACAATCACGTGGCCCAGGCGCGCGAGGTCGAGCGACTCGGCCTCGACCTCGTTGGCGACGACGACCGCGCAGCGATCGAGAACTTCAACAGCGACCGGGGCGACCGGGGCGACGTTAAGGACTAAGCGGCGCGCGCGAAGGGAGGCCTCGGCGACCGCCTTCGCCGGCGCTTCGAGCTGGGCGAGCACGACGTCGAAGGACTCGAGGTCGCTCGCCGAGGTGTCGAGATCGACGTTGGCGCCCGGCGAGAGCACGATCTGGTTCTCGCCCGCGTCGTCGACGCTGATGAACGCGGCGCCCGTGGGGCGCTCCGAGCGGCGAAGGCCGGTTACGTCAACACCGTTCTCGGCGAGGCTCGCGGTGATGAGCTCAGCGTCGGCGTCGCGGCCGACGCAGCCGATCATCGTCACGGCCGCGCCCAGGCGTGCGGCAGCCACGGCCTGATTGGCCCCCTTACCGCCAGGAAGGCGCAGTACGTCGGCGCCGCGCACGGTCTCACCCGCACGCGCGAGGTGCGCGACGCGCACGACGTAGTCGACGTTGCAGCTGCCTACGACCCCGACACGGGGATCGTCACCCACCCCCACCTAGGGAAGGAACTTGTTGGTGTAGTAGGTCGAGGGCGCCGGCACCTTGGAGATCAGCTTGATGCTCTTAAGGGCCGTGGCGAGCGTCGACCACTGGGCGCTCGTCTGCGTGAAGTACTGGCCCTTCGAGTTGGTGAGGAAGGGCACCGTCAACTTCCAGCCCAACTTGTTGTAGGCATTGGTGTAGCCGCTCTTGGGGTAGGCCCTCGAGAAGTCCGCGGCCGCGGCCGTCGGATTCTTCGCGGCCCAGATCGTGGCCCGCTTCACGGCCGCGAGGAACTTCTTCACCGTCGCGCCGTGGGCGGCCGCGTAGCCCTTGGTCACCGCGTAGACCCAGATTGGCACGTCCGGTGCGCCGACCGCGGTGCCGAGCACCGTGATCAGATGGCCCTTGGTCTTGGAGCCGACGAAACCGGGGATCTCGTAGTTGGTCGTCGAGGTCGAGTAGTCGACCCGGCCCTGGAGGAGGGCCGTGAGGTCATTGCCCGTGGGGTCGGTCACGATCTTCACCTGGCTCGACGTCAGGCCGGCGTGGCGCAGCACGAACGGCAGCATCGCCTCGGTCCAGGTGTCGCCGTAGGAGAAGATCCGCTTGCCCTTGAGCTTGGCCTTCAGGTTGGCGGCGGTGACGCCCGAGCCCGGCTTGGCGAAGAGAGCCCAGTTGTTGCGCATCGAGTAGTTGGCGACCGAGAGGACCGGCGCGCCAGCGTTCACTGCCACACCCATGTCGGTCGTGGTGAGAAAGCCGATGTCGGCCGATCCCGTGGCGAGCATCCTGGTCGTCGTCGAGGTGTCCGGCGGGAACTTCACGTTGACCTTGAGACCGACCGCCTTGAAGTAGCCCAGGTCCTGGGCGACCACCAGCGGGGTCAGCTCGAAGTCGGGGCCCGGAAAGTCGTAGGCGAAGTTCACGGTCGTGAGCGGCGCGGCCGAGGAGACCCCGGCCAGGCCGACCAGCGGCGTGACGGCGAGGGATGCGGCGAGGGCGAGCGCCCCCAGGTGACGACGGTTCACGATTCCCCTTTCGAAAGGCTGGAGACGATGCTAGCGGCGCCGTCGGTCTCAAAACGGGCACGGCGCCACGGGTAGCGGCGCGCGACGCTGCGCCGCTGCCAGGGCGTGGCCGCGACCTCGGTGGCGACCACCAGGAGGAACCACGAGATGCCGATCGCGGTCATGACCATGGTCGTGCCGTAGACCGCCGCCGCGTTCAGATTCGAGTTGGCGTGCTCCTGGTACAGGGCGAGCGAAGAGCCTTCGGAGGCGGCCAGCTCGCCGATCACGGCGCCGGTCACGGCGTAGGTCGCCCCGATCTTGAGTCCGGAGAAAAGCGGCGTCGTGGTGGCCGGCATCTCGATGTGCACGAATGTGCGCCAGCGCGGCGCGCCGTAGACGCGCGCCAGGTTGATCAGGTCCGGGTCCACGTGGCTCAGCCCGTCGACCACGTTCACCGTCACAGGGAAGAAGACGATCCAAGCGACGATGACGATCTTGGGCATGATCGAAAAGCCCAGGATCAACACGAGTGGTGAGGCCAGCGCGATGATCGGCACCGCCTGGGAGAGCACCAGCACGGGATAGACCGAGCGCTGCAACACCGGGATCTTGGCCATCACAACCCCGAGGAACACCCCGAGGAACGCGCCGATCAGAAAGCCGTAGACGGTCTCGCGGATCGTGCCCAGCGCCAGTGGCCAGATCGTGGACCAGTTTTGAGTGACCGACAGGATCGCCTGCCAGGGCCGCGGCGCGACGTAGGGCGCGACGTTGAATCCCACCACGATCGCCTGCCACAGAGCGAGCAGAAGAAGGAGCGACAGCACCGGCACGCCGATGTTGCGAAGTAACTTTCGGGTCACGACGCACCACCGTGAAGCAGGTGCATGATTCGGCTCTTCAATTCGATGAACGCCGGATCGGTCAGGGTCTCCATGTCGCGCGGGCGCGCCAGAGGATTCGTGATGTCGGCCACCACGCGGCCGGGTCGCGGCGACATCACCAGGACGCGGTCCGAGAGAAACAGCGACTCGTCCACGTCGTGGGTGATGAATAGAACCGTGCGACCGGTGTCACGCCAGACCTGCAGGAGCCACTGCTGCATGTCGAGGCGGGTCTGGGCGTCGAGTGCCCCGAAGGGCTCGTCGAGCAGCAGCAGCGGCTGGTGGGTGACGAGGGTGCGCATGAAGGCGACGCGCTGGCGCATCCCGCCCGAGAGGGCGCGCGGGTAGTGGCGCAAGAAGTCGCCGAGTCCGTATTCGGTGGCCACCCGGCGGGCCTCGGCGCGATCGACGTTGTTCACGCGCCGCGTCAGGCGCGCGGCCATCGTGATGTTGTCTTCCACCGTGCGCCAGGGCACCAGGAGGTCCTTTTGGAGCATGTAGCCCACGTGTCCGGTCGCCCCAGTCACCGGTTCACCCTGGAGGCGGACCTCTCCCCCGTCGGGGGCGAGCAGTCCCGCGATCACGTTGAAGAGCGTCGACTTGCCGCATCCCGAGGGTCCCACGATGGCGACGAAGGACCCCTCGTGGATCGAGAGCGACGTCTCAGCCAGCGCGGTGGCCTCGCCGAAACGCTTGGTGACCCCGCGCAGTTCGAGCAGCGTGTTCTCCACCGGCCAAATCTACCGTGGGTGCCTCGGCCGGGGTCTCAGCGATAGCCCACGAAGATGTCCTGCGCGGCGCCGCTCAGTCCCAGCGGGTTGCGCGCGCGCACGAACCACTCACGCCCACTCGTGCGCCGGAATTCCTCGCGGCCCTGGCGGATCCAGAACGAGTCGCCGATCTGAGAGTGGTGCGCGGCGAGCGCGTCAAACTTGGCGTCGGCCGCGCTCGAGACGTCCACGGTGACCGCGATCTCCTCGTCCGGAGTCGCCATGTCAATCCCTTCGGCCTCGTCGGCCGGGTCGGGCTCGCGCACGATCCCCTTGGCCTCGTCCTCGGCGCGGCGGCGCTTCTCCTCCTCAGCCCAGCGGGCCTCGTAGATCTTCATCACGCTCGATGGGATGGCGTTGAAATAGAGAGTGGGCTCGTAGTCGAGCGAGGCAATGGCCGCGAGCGTGATCCGGTGGGCCTGGATGTGATCGGGGTGGCCGTAGAAGCCGACCTCGTTGTAGGTGACGACAACCTGGGGGCGCTCCTCGGCCATTACCGCGGCGAGCCGCGCGGCGGCCTCGGCGACGTCGCTCGACCAAAAGGAGCGCGGGTCGTCGTTCTGGGGCCAGCCCATCATCCCCGAGTCGCGATATCCCAGGCGCACGAGGCGCGAGACCCCGAGGATGGCGACGGCCGCGTCGAGCTCGCCCTCGCGCAGTGCGGCGACCTCGTCGGCGTCGTGTCCGTCGTCGCCGGGCTTCACGCCGCCCGGGGCGTCGCCGTACTCGCCATTGGTGCAGGTCACGAGCACGGTGCGCACACCCTGGTCTGCGAGGACCCGCAAGAGGCCCCCAGTCGAGCTCGCCTCGTCGTCGGGGTGCGCGTGCACCGCCATGAAGGTGAGTGTCATGACAACCCTCCGAACAGGTCGCTCTCGTCGCCGCTCGCCACTTGTCTCGACCAGGCGCGCTGATAGTACTCGGTGCCAAAGAGCGTGAGAAAGAGCGACCGGTCCATCGAGACGAGGTCCGCGTTGTCGATCTGGCTCGCGTGCGCGGCGATGGCCGCCTGCTTCACGTCGACAAAGTCGGTCACGTCGAGTGTTGTGGCCACCAGATCGTCGGCCACGCCGATGCCCGCCTCGAGGACCCACGCCGGCAGGAAGATCTCGAGCTCGTGGGCGTCGGGCACGAAGTCGGTGAGCACACTCTGGGGCACGATCGTGTAGTACAGACGCTCGGGCGACGCGGCGAGGTCCACCGCACGGCGCGCGACGCGATTAGCCATCACGTGGTCAGGATGTCCGTAGAAGCCGTTCTCGTCGTAGGTGAGAACAACACTGGCCCCCACCTCGTCGAAGAGACTCGCGAGCACCGCCGCGCTCGCCTCGACGTCGCAGTTGGTAAAGGCGTTGGGCGCGTGGTTCTGGGGCCATCCGGCCATGCCCGAGTCGTCGAATCCCAGGTTCACCAGGCGCTCGTAACCCACCAAGCGAGCCGCCACCTGCAGCTCGCTCGCGCGGGTCGCGCGCGTGGCCGGCGTGTCATGGGTGGGGTCGTCGCCGGCGCGTCCGGCCGGGTCGATCCCGTACTGGCCGTTGGTGCAGGTCACGAGCACCACGCGATAGCCGAGCGCCGCGTAGCGCGACGTGGCCCCTCCGGTGAAGAGGGCCTCGTCGTCAGGGTGGGCGTGCACACAGACGAGGGTGGGGGTATCAGTCACCCCACGAGATTAGGAGGACGCGAGTTGGATGATTCGCACGGCCAGCAGCACACCCGCAACAGCCAGGTAGGTGCCCACCGCGCCAAAGAGCACCCGCCGCGAACGCGTCGCCGGCGGCGGCGCGAGCAACGTGAGCCGTGGTGTACGCCAGTCGCGCCGGTCGACGCCGTAAACGGGTTCGGGACCGCGTCGACGCCAGGCCAGCGGCAAGCCAATCACGAGTCCCACGACCGCGGCAATCGAGAGGACCTTCAACATGCCAATGACGTTCACCGATGAGAAGAGTGTGGACACCATCATGGTGATCGACAGCACGACGAGCACGGTCACAACGACGCTCGCGGCCGCGTTGAGAAGTCGCCCGTTGACCCAGGGACCCAGGACCTCGCGATCGTTGCACAGCAACAGCACGAAGATCGTGGTGCTTGGCAACATCAATCCGCACATGGCCTGCACCGCGAGAGTAATCAGTCCGAGGGGCGCGCCGGGAATCAGGGTGACGGCCCCGGCCACGACCAGCAGGCCCGCGAAGACGCTGTAAAAGCCCTTCGCTTCAACCAGACGCGAGTTGAGCGACTGGCGCGCCCCTGAGAGGTCCGAGAGGGCGTAGGAGCTCGCGAGGGTCACCGCGGCGGCACCGATGACTGACGCGTTGAGCAGCAAGATCGCGAACAGTGCACCCGAACCGTGCCCGACGTAGCGGCGAAGCCCGTGAGCCACCTCCAGTGCGTTGATGTAACTGTTCGTTCCGCCATGCCCGGAGAGTCCTGCGGCGGCCGCGGCGACGAGGGCACCCGCGCCGATGACGACGATGAAGCTGCCAAGCACCGTGTCGATCCGCTCGTAGTTCAGCCATCGCGGGGTAATTCTCTTGTCGACGATGTTGGACTGCTGAAAGTAGAGCTGCCAGGGCGCGACGGTTGTCCCGATGATCGAGATGATGAGCAACACCGATGACGACGTGACACCGCCACGCACGCTGGGCGAAACGGCGTGGCTGACGACGGCGTGCAGACGAGGGTGCGCGAGGACCACGAGAGGAATGACGAGAAAATTGACGGCAACAAAGAGCATCATGAACCGCTCCCAGCGTTGGAAGGACCCGGTGGCCGTCACGGCGAAGAGCACGAAGACCGCGACCGGCACCGAGAGGTACGGCGACACGCCGAAGTAACGCATCGACAGTGATATGCCGATGAATTCGGTGATGATGATGAGAAAGTTGAGTAGGAGGATCGAACCGATCGAGACGTTGCCCCAGCGCCGACCAAAGCGCTCGCGAATCAGCCGGCCGTGTCCGACGCCGGTGACCGCTCCTAGTCGCGCGACCATTTCCTGATTGATAATCAGAACTGGGATCAGGAGTGGCAACGTCCACAACAACGAATACCCGAAGTTCTGACCAGCCTGGACGTACGTCGAGACGCCACCGGCGTCGTTGTCCCCGACCATCACGATGAGACCCGGTCCGATGATGGCGAGAAGCGTCAGTAGGCGCGCGCGCACGCCACGGCGCGCGCCCGAGTCGTGCTCGGCGATGGTCCCGAAGGCGCCGCTGATCTGATTATCGGAAACACGTTCGCGGGACACCGCCCACCTCCTTTCGGATCGTCGTGACACGCAGCCACGACGATCAGGAGGCGCTAGTCGCCCTGAAGTCCGTGTCGCGGGTGCGTGAGGGAAGGAACCGGCAAGCCGGTACTCGGGGGTTTCAGACAGACCCCCTTAGAACGTGACCCGCGCAGCGCACTACTCCTCCACCGCGCTCATGCCGAACTCGCGACGCCAGCCCTGGGGCAGCATCACTTCGAGCAGGTCGTCGACCGTGACGACACCGATCATCTGTCCGTGCTCTTCGTCGAGGACCGGCAGGACGGTGAGATTGAAATCGCTCATCTTGCGCGCCACGCGATGCAGGTCCCACTGGGGGTGCACGTGGGTGAGGTGCGTGCGCGCGACGTTGATGGCCAGTTCGGACTCTCGCGTGCGCACCAGAGTCGCGATCGGACAGGCCCCGAGAGGATGTCCCATCCAGTCAAGGACAAAGACCGTGTGCAACGACTCCGTCGGCGCGCTCGAGCGCCGGATCGCCTCAATGGCCTCGCCGACGGTGGCGTCCTCGGCCACCGAGACGTAGTCGAGGTTCATCAGCCCGCCCGCCGTGTCGGCGTTATAGGACAGCAGGTTGCGAACCCGAGTGCGTTGGCTCTCGGGAAGCTTTTCCAGAATCGGCATGCGGCGCTCCTGGTCGATCTCGCTGATCAGATCGGCGGCGTTGTCGGGCTCCATTCGTGCGAGCAGGCGCGCCGCGTCCACGTCACTGCGACCCTCGAGGAACTCGAGCTGGTGAGTCGTGTCGAGCTCTTCGAAGACGTCGGCCTCGAGCTCTCGATCCAGTCCCACGGCCTCGATGATCTCCTCGCCCTCCTCGTGACTCGCCTGTTCGACGAGATCGGCGATCTGGGCGGGGTGGAGCTTGGCGAGCTTGCGATAGGGGATGCGCAGACGCGCGGTCGGAACGTGACTGACGAAGGGCTCGATCGAGGCGAAGTCCACCAGTGTCTCGGACTTGACGTGGCTCGCGATGCCGGGACCGAAGATCCGACGCAGGAGCGGGCGGCGGCCCGAGTCGACGCCGATGACCTCCCAGCGTCCGTTAACCTCGGCCAGCTCGATTTCGTTGGCAATGATGAGTCGCCCGCGCACCAGATTGATTAGATGACGAGCGAGCAGGTCCTCGGCGAGCAGCAGTTCGCCCGGACGGCGCTCGAAGCGGCGCAGATCCACCCGCCGGCCCTGGAAGGTGACTCGCCCTTCGGCCAGGCCGCCGATCTTCTTGATTGGGATGAAGAGGTCCCGACCCTCGATGCGGATCACCGCGCCCACGATCGGCGGGTGCGCGTCGTCGCCGAGTCGCGCGACCAGGTCCTGGACGCGTCCAATCCGGTCACCGGCCTGATCAAAGATGGGCCGGTGCAGGAACGTTGAGAGGTGAAAAATGTCGGCCATACGAACCTCGAGACCTCCCAAGCCTACTGTCCGGACACCGTCGGCGACCAGCGACGACGGTGAGGATCAGGCGATCGTCGCGATCACGTCGTTCACGTAGTCAACGTCCTCATCGGTCACGTCGTGGTGGGTCACCAGACGAACGAGGTTGGCGGCGAGCGTGTCAGCGAGCACGCCGCGCTCGGCGAAGGCACCGACGATCTCGCCGGCGCGCTCGTGGGTGAAGGCCACGATGTTGGTGCGACACGAGGCGGGGTCGTAGCCCGACTCGGGCCAGGCTGCGGCGACCACCGCGGCGATGACTCCGGCGCGACGGTGGTCGTCGGCCAGGCGCTCGATCATCGTGTCGAGGGCCACGAGTCCGGCCGCCGCGATCACACCCGCCTGGCGCATCGCGCCGCCAAGGCGCTTGCGCTCGATTCTTGCGGTCGCCATGAGATCGGCCGGCCCGGCGAGGAGAGACCCCACCGGCGCGCAGAGTCCCTTGGACAGGCACGACATCACCGTGGTGGCCGGCGCGGCGTAGTCGGCCGCTGAGATCCCTGTAGCGATCACCGCGTTGAAGAGCCGCGCGCCGTCCATGTGCAGTGAGGTTCCCGCGAGCACGTCCGCGAGTGCGGCCAAACTCGCCCTCTCCCACGGCGTTCCCCCCGAGGGCATGTGCGTGTTCTCGATGCTCACCATCGCAACGTGGGGCCGGTGGTAGGCCTCAGCACCGAGGACCGCGGCGACCTCGTCGGCGTCAAGCACGCCACGCTCGTCGCCCACCGTGGTGAACTGCACGCCCGAGTTGCGCGCCGCCGCGCCGAACTCGAATTCGACCAGGTGCTGGTTGCGCCCGGCGACGACGACGTCGCCGGGTCGTGTGAGGATACGCAGGGCAATCTGATTGGCCATGACGCCCGACGGCACGAAGAGCGCCGCCTCCTTACCCACCAGCGCCGCATAGCGAGATTCGAGAGCGTTGACAGTCGGGTCCTCACCCGAGCCGTCGTCGCCCACCTCGGCGCGGGCCATCGCCTCGCGCATTGCCGGAGTGGGTTGGGTCACGGTGTCGCTGCGAAGGTCGACTCGTCTCATCATGAGACGAGGTTACGCTCCTACACTTTGACCATGACTGAGAATCCGGCCGATCGAATCCCAATCAACTCAGGGGTGCACGCGCACCTGGGCGTTCGCGTCGTCGAGAGTTCTAAGGAGCGAGTCGTCCTAGCCGTTGATGTCGGGCCCATCCACCACCAGCCCTACGGCATCCTCCACGGCGGCGTCTCAGCACTGCTGGCCGAGGGCGCGGCGTCCTTCGGCGGGGCGCTCAACGTCAAGTCCGACCAGATCGTGGTGGGCACCGAGCTCAATTGCTCACACCTTCGTCCCATGTCCGAGGGCACGCTTTCGGCGACGGCCACCCCGATGCGCCTCGGGCGCAGTGTCCAGGTCTGGGGCATCGAGATGACCGACGAGCGTGGGCGTCTCATCAGCGTCGCGCGGTGCTCGCTCCAGGTGCTCGCGGCACCACCGGCCCAATAAGCGGCCGACCTAGACTGGCGAAAAGCCAGAGGAAAGGGCCGTCTTCATGGGAGTTCGCTTCAAGGGTTGGGGTATCGCCGTTCCTGAACGGGTCGTGACCAACGACGAGCTCTCACGGACCCTCGACACCTCCGACGAGTGGATCCGCGAGCGCACCGGCATTCGTGAGCGTCGCATCGGTGGGTCAGCCGGTTCCCTCGGCACCACGGCCGCCGCGGCCGCGATCGCCGACGCGGGCGTAGCGCTCGACTCGATCGACTTCTTGGTTCTCGCGACCACCACCCCGGACCGGATCACTCCCGCGACCTCGACCACGATCGCGGCCAACTTGGGACTGACGTGTCCCACCATGGACGTGAACGCCGCCTGCAGCGGCTTCATGTTCGCACTGCGCACGGCCCAAGGACTGCTTGAGACTGGCAACAAGCGCATCCTCGTGGTCGGCTCGGAGAACCTCTCGCGCTGGGTCGACTGGGACGACCGCAACATGGCAGTCCTACTCGCCGACGGCGCCGGCGCCGCGGTGCTCGACTACGACGAGACTGGCACAGACGTCTTGTCCTTCGTTCTGGGCACCGACGGCACGTCCGCCGACCTCTTGTCCTGCGAGCACGATGGCTTCTTCCAGATGGATGGCAAAGAGGTCTTTCGCCGCGCCGTGCGCGTCGTGGTCGACTCGGCCAGCGAGGCCATGGAGCGCGCCGGCGTGTCGGCCGAGGACATCGCGCTCGTCGTGCCCCACCAGGCCAACATCCGCATCATCCAGGCCGCGGCCCAGCGCCTTGGCATCGACATGGAGCGCTGCGTCGTGGTGCTCGACCGCTACGGCAACACCTCGAGCTCGTCGATTCCCCTCGCGTTCTACGACGCGCGCGAGAACGGCCGCGTGCACGCGGGCGACTACGCGCTCCTCACGGGATTTGGCGCGGGCATGACCTGGGCCTCCGCGGTGGTGAAGTGGTCCTAGACCCGTCGCTCATCATCCTCGCCGCTGGGCGGGCCACCCGCTACGGGGGCCTCAAGCCGCTCGCGCCGATCGGCGTGCACGGTGAAGGCGTGATCGATCTCATCGCCTCGGACGCGCTGGCGGCCGGGTTCAACCGAATCGTCGTCGTCGTCAACCCCGAGACGGGACCCGACATCGAGGCCCACGTCCGAGAGAACTGGCCCGAGGGGGTCAACGTTTCCTTCGCCCTCCAGCACCAACCGCTGGGCACGGTGCACGCGACGCTGGCCGCCGAGGGCTTGCTCGACACGTCAGTGCCCTTCGCGATCTCCAACGCCGACGACCTCTACGGACGTGACGCGCTGGAAAAGCTCGGCGAACACCTGCGCGAGCGCAGCACGAACTGTCTCATCGGTTTCCAGCTTGATCGCGCTTTGGTCGGCGACCTGCCCGTCTCACGCGGCGTGTGCAACGTGGTCAACGGACACCTCACCGACATCGTCGAGCGCCGCCAGGTCTACGCGTGGGAGGGCGGGTTCGCCTCCGACGACGGGCTCTCTCCCGTGCTGCTCGAGTCCGACACGACGGTGTCGATGAACCTGTGGGGATTCCAGCCCGCGATCTGGCCGCTGCTGCACCACGCGCTCGAGAGCCACGACTTCGACGACGAGCCCGAGGTGGCGCTGTCGACCTTCGTCGGACGCATCCTGCACCACTACCCGATGCGCTTCGACGTCCTTGCCACGTCGTCTCGCTGCGTGGGCGTCACCCACGCCGACGACCTGCCCCTCGTCCAGATGGACGTGCGCCTCCAGGTCGAACTCGGGGAACGCCCGGAGAGCGCCTTCTCCCTGATTTAGTCGAACGGCGCTGACCGACGGCCCGACCACCTCGCCCTGAGGACCGACACTCGCCCGGGCGTGAACCCGACCCTCGCGTACGTCACAGAATTAGGCTTCGGCCGTGGCCCGCCACCGAGGCGCCTTCGTCGGTCGCTCAGCGGAAATCGACGCTCTGTGCGCGCTCGGTAACGCCGTTTCGACGGGTGGTGCAGCCGCGGCGGTCGTCCTCGCCCCACCGGGCCTCGGAAAGACCCGCTTGCTCGACGAGGTGACCGCACGCCTCACGGTGCCGACTATCCGGCTCCAGGGATACGAACCAGCCCGAGAGATCCCACTGGGAGCGGCGGGCCACCTGCTGAGAGATCTGGCGCGCGCGCCGCTCGCGGGCGACCAGCTCGATGCGCTCCTCGTGGGAGAGATGGGAGCCCGTGTCGGGCTCGAGACCCTTCGGGTCTTCGAAATCGCCTTTCGCTGCCTGAACGAGATGGCTCCGCTCGGCATCGTGATCGACGACCTCCAGTGGGTGGACTCGCAGACGCTCGCACTTATCAATTACGTACTGTGCGGAGCGAAGATGGCCGATGACGCGCTGTTCGTACTCGGCGCGGGTCGTCCCAGCACCGCGATGCGCGACGTCGCCGCGCACCTCCAGACGCTTCTCGCACCCGACCGATACCGAGAGATCTCACTTGATCCCCTTGACCGCGAGGAGGGGATGGAGTTGGTATTGGCACTTTCTCCACGACTCTCTCGCGCCGATGCCCATGATCTGTGGCAACGAGCAAACGGCTCACCCTTTTGGCTCGAAGCTCTCGCGAGCGATGGGCGCCACACGTCACCCGCTCAATTGGTCCGCGCACGTTTCACCGATCTCGACAGTGACGCCGCCACGTTGTTCGCCACTTTGGTCGTGGCTGCGCAGCCGCTCACGCTCACCGACGCGCACGAGGTGCTCGAGTGGGAAGAGCCGCGGTGCCGTCGTGCGGCGATCGAGCTGGCCGATCGCGGACTGGTGCTCGCGGACGACGAGTCACTGCGCATCTCTCACGACCTCATTCGCGAAGCCGCGATAAGCCACGTGTCCACCGCTCAGCAGCGACACCTTCACCATTTGCTCGCCGACTGGTTTGAGGCTCGCGCGAGCGAAGACGTGGGGCAATTACTACGCGCCCTGGAACATCGGCACGCGGCCGGAGAGACCTCGAACGCGCTCGCCTGGCGTATTGCGCGCTCGCCACGTCGTCGCCTGCTGGGCCATGAGGGTCTCATGACGCTCGACGCGGTCGCCCGCAGCACGACCGGCGGCGAGGCGGACCGCCTGGAACGAGCGGTTGCCTCACTGGCCGCCGAGCTCGGCGAATGGTCCCTCGCGCTCGAGCGCTGGGCTGTAGTCACCGATCGCCTACCCAGCAGGCGCGAGCGCGCTCTCGCCGCGCTCGCCGCGGCGAAGGCGGCGTGGCGACTCGGGCGCGCCGACGACGTGCACGCTTTTGCCAAACGTGCCCGCGACGAGATGGCCGACCATGTGGCGTTCACGATCGGGGCCGACTGCTGGGACGCCCAGGCACTCCTGTGGCTGGAGAACCGCGTAGATGACGCACGCCCCGTCGTCGAACGCGCGATGGCGGCGGCGTTGACGCTACTGGAGCGGACCGGTGGCGTGGACTCGTTGGACGAGGACGCCCGTGAGGCCTATCTCGACGCCCTTCGCTCACAGCTCGACCTCGCGATTCGCCGTGCCGACGGCGACACCGTGGTGCGCTGCGCCGAGATAATCCAAGCCGGCGCCCGTGATCCTGCGGCCGCGCTGGCCGCGGCGTCCGACGGCGTCTTCGCGATGCTCCAGTTCGGGGGCATGGCCAAACAGGCCGAGCCGCGGGCCCGGCGGGCGCTCGAGGAGGCGAGGCGGCTCGCCCTGCCCGACCTCGAGGTTGAGACCACCCATTGGGTCGGGTGGATCGCGCATCATCGCGGTCGTCTCGACGAGGCGTCCGAGACGCTGCAACGAGCGTTAGAAATCGCCGCAAGGGTCGGCCCCCCTCGCCGCTTCACCCTCGGCATACTCCAAGCGGTCGCCCACAGCGTGGACGCCAGCCGAGACGACTGGCGTCGAAGCGTGACAGCGATCGAGGACGCGATCGCCGCCGAGCCCGACCCGCACTTTCGCCTCGTCATCCGGGTGATCCACGTGTGGCTGATCGGACGGTTCGCCGCGCCGAGCGCCGAGGAACTCGTCGTCCTTAAGTCACTAGCCCACGAAGACGCCCTGGCGGCGGACTGCGGGCGATGCCGGTGGGAGTCAGTGCTCCACTTCGCCGAGGCCCAGGCTCGACTCGGCGACCTCACTGAGGTCGAGGCCGATCTCGACGAGTGGTTCTCGGCCCATCCCCATCCGTCTCCGGGGCCGGCCGCTCGCTACGCGTACGCCCGAGCCCTCGTCGCGGCACGTCGCGACGTCGCGCAAAGCGGTCCGCTGTTCGACGCGGCGGCTGACCTCGCGCGTTCAGCAGGCCAGGAGCTGATGCGGCTGTGGATCGAACTCGACGCCGCCCAGTTCGCCGAAATGGACCACGAATCGAGAATTGAGTCACTCCGAGCCGTGGCGAACGAAGCCGCGTCGATGGGCGCGCGCAGCGAGCAGCAGCTCGCACTCCAGGCGCTACGAGGGCTCGGTGTGCGTACGTGGCAGAGAGGAATGACCAGTGACGTGGGCACACTCAGCTCGCGAGAGAGCGAGGTCGCTCGCCTCGTGGCCGCCGGCGCCACGAATCCCGAGATCGCCCAGACTCTCTTTCTCTCGCGCAAGACCGTCGAGCGACACGTCTCACACATCCTCGCCAAGCTGGGCGCCCGAAATCGGACCGAGCTCGCCGCCACCCTCAGCCACGAACTTGAGGGAGATGCCGGATGATCGGCGCGACTCATCGTCTTACCGTCGAAGGCGATGACTATTTCGGTCGGCTATTTAGCCACCGCGACCGATAGATCCGGGGCCGACGTCTCAACCGGGCGACGTCGACTGAAGTGGCCGTCGTGGATGGCGGCATCCGCCGCCACGAGAAGAGGGGGTCACATGTTCAAGAGAGTCGTGGTAGTTCTCGCGGGAGCGGCGCTGTCCGCCACCGCGTTCGTCGGCACCGCGTCCGCCGCCGCGCCGCCGACCCCATCTGGATTGATCGGGGCTTGCAACATGCTCAGTGACGCGTCCATGGGAAGCGTCGCGATGTTTCATGCCAACCTGAACGGCGACAGCGGCATGTTCCACGCAGTGAACGTGTCGGGGAACGTGTCGGGCTGCTGAGTCTCGTAACAGTTGATGTCGAGAGGGCGAGACGGGGTCTCGCCCTCTCGGCGGATAAACTCGTGGCTGCCGATGGGTCGGATCACTGACCCTCAGTCTCCCGATGCGTCGTGACGTCATCCCAACGTCGTCATGGTGCGTGGGCACCACCCGCGTCGACGACCTACCCCTCTTCCCGAGGGACGTGCGCCTCCGGTCGAACTCGGTGAACGCCCCGTGGAGTTGCCACGGTTTGATGGACACGAACTGACTAGTGATTACGCAACCTTCATCACGGGACTGTTCTGACGACCAAGTCGCAAGCGCTCCTTTGCTGGGGCAGCCCCCCACCCACTCAGGGACCTAATGCATGAATCGGAATGACATGAACGCCATCTTCTCTGACGTACCCGTATGGAGTTGGAAGGACGACAGCGAGGAAGGCTGGTTCACCGTGATGCGCCGTTTCAATTCGTCCAAGGAAGCGCCGCAGACTAGTAGCTGCCTCATCGACATACGAGATTCCGAGTTTCACCTCCACTGCCGCCCAATGCTCCCCGCCGTCGATGATGATGTCAACCTCACCCACATTGTCGCGATAGTGCGAGACTGTCGCTCCATTGCTCTGTGCGTAGACGCGAAGGTCGCGCACGACCAGACTTTCAAACAGAAAACCGAGGAAATTGAAGTCCTTAAGCAGTCGCTCGGGTGTCGCGTTCAGTAGGGCGGCAGCCAGACTGGGGTCGCACAGGTGCCGCTTCGATGCGGAGCGCAGCCGGGCCCTCGATCGCAAGCGCGGCGCCCAGGCGGGTTGATCTTCTAGCACCATCAACCGTTCGAGCGCTCGCAAGTACGAACTCACGGTGTCGGGGTCGACCGGTCCATCAGATCCACCCGCGTCGCTTGCGATCGTCGTAATGGCGACCTCAGTGCTGACGTTGCGCGCTAGTGAGCGAAGTACGCGCCGAACGCGGTCAGGGTCGCGTCCTACGCCGTCGACTCTTTGAATGTCCGCTCTCGCGATCGAGTCGAGGTAACCGCCCAGGAAGTGACTCGCCGCGTCAACTCCGCTGCCAACGAGCGCCGGCCAGCCCCCGATGCAAATGAGCTCGGCGAGTTCGCCAATGCCCAACTCTCCCGCGTTGACGTTCGTTGTCTCGCCGTCGAGGAGTCCGCGAAGCGACACGGATCCCGACGAGCGCCCCAGTTCAAAGAGCGTCATCGGTCGCATACGAATCCAACTGAATCGGCCCGCCCCCGTGTGCCTCGATGCATCATCCGCGGGAACCGCGGATCCGGTCAGGATGAAGGGGCCCTCGCGAGCGTCCACTGCTCGGCGAACGTTGTTCCAGAGTTGGGGTACCTCCTGCCACTCATCAAGCAGACGCGGCTTGTCACCGGCGAGCACCAGCGAAGGGTCAACAGCTGCAGCAGCTTTTGCTTCCTGGTCCACGTCCAACAGCACGCGACTTGCCGCGTGGTGGGTGGCTGTCTCAGTCTTGCCGACCCCCTTGGCCCCTTCGATGACGACGGCCACGGGCTTTTCGAGGGACGCGCTAAGAAGACTGTCGACCACTCTTGGGAGATATGGAGTCTGATTTGCCACGCACGGCAACTCTAACATCCGATCGGTGTCCTGCAATGATTTTGTTCGGTTTCCTGCAATCACCTTGTTCGGTGTCATGCAATCACTTTGTTCGGTGTCCTGCAATCTACCTGATCAGCGATCCACGCATCACGGCCGGTGAAGTACTCACGCAACCCGGACCCACTTCACCTCGAATCCCCTGCCTGCTGACTGCCCTGCCCCTGCCCCTGCCCCTGCCCAGAACCTGCCCGGCAAAAGCAAAGCCAAACCTCTCGTGTTTGGAAATTACTTCTTACCAGGTAGTTACTGAAATGCGACTTCGATCGACATGTACCTTCCCAAGCTGAGAACGACGTGACTAGTGCCAGTCGCGCGAAGCCGGCACCGCGTCGAGGGCGAGGACCTCGACGTAGTCCGCCGCGATCGTCACGCTGCCGCGGTCGCGCTGCAGCGCCCCGCGCACCAGCAACGCCGGCGCGCTCGCCACCGACGACCACCGCACCCAGGCACCGCGCGAGAAGATCACGTTCACGTGGCCCGTCTCGTCCTCGAGGTTGACGAAAACCGCACCGTTGGCCGTCTCGGGGTGCTGACGGTGCGTGACGACCCCGGCAACCTGGACCCGCTTGGCCTCGACACTCGAAAGCGTCGCCGCGCTCGCCACCCCGCGCGCGGCGAGCGCGTCGCGTATGAGGGCCATCGCCGTGGCCTCCGGGGTCAGCCCGAGCGCCCAGAGGTCGTCAGCGACGCGCTCCATTTCACTCGTCGCGGGAAGAAGGGGCGCCGTCAGCCCGCTCACTACCGCGAGGCGCTCCGGCGTCGCCTGGGCCGCCGCGCCGGCCCCCCAGACCTGCGCGCGCCGGCTCTGGCCGAAGCAGTCGAGCGCGCCGGCCGCGGCGAGGGCCTCCAGGTGACGCTCCGCACAGCCCGCGCGCACCGCGAGATCCGTCGTGCTCGCCCAGGGGGCGCCCTCGACGATGCGCGCGGCCAGCGCCTCGCCGATCCCGCGCACCGAGGAGAGGCCGAGGCGCGCGCTCGGCCGCTCGGGGTCTCCCTCGAGGCTCGCGAGTACCCCTGAGCGGTTCACGTCGGGGCGCAGCACGCTGACCCCGTGGCGGCGCGCGTCGGCCACCAGGCTCTGGGGCGACCAGAACCCCAGGGGCTGGGCGTTCAGCAGCGAGACGAGGAAGGCCGCGGGATAGTGCAGCTTGATCCACGCCGAGCAGTAGACGAGGTGGGCGAAGGAGACCGAGTGTGACTCGGGGAAGCCGAAGTTGGCGAAGGCCGCCAGCGCCTCGAAGAGCTGATCGGCGGGCGCGCCAGTGATGCCGTTTTCCGCCATGCCGGCGTAGAAGCGGCTCTTTAGGCGCAGCATGCGCACCTCGGAGCGCTTGGCCGCCATGGCCTGGCGCAGCTCGTCGGCCTCGGCCGGCGAGAACCCCGCCACCGCGACGGCCATCTCCATCAGCTGCTCCTGGAAAAGCGGCACCCCGAGGGTACGCGAGAGGATGGGCTCGAGTCGCGGGTGCAGATAGGTCACCGCCTCGTCGCCACGACGTCGGCGCAGGTAGGGGTTCACCGCGTGGCCCTGGATCGGGCCCGGGCGGATCAGAGCCACCTCGATCACCAGGTCGTAGAAGCAGCGCGGCAGCACCCGCGGCAGGGTCGCCATTTGCGCGCGCGACTCGACCTGAAAGACCCCCACGGTGTCGGCCTCGCACAAGAGGTCATAGACCGCCGGTTCCTGGGGCAATGCTCCGAGGTCGAGGGTGACTCCGTGAAAGGCCGCCACCACGTCGACGGCGCGGTGCAACGCCTCGAGCATGCCCAGGCCCAACAGGTCGAACTTCACCAGACCGATCGCCGCGCAGTCGTCCTTGTCCCACTGCAGCACGCTGCGCCCGCTCGTGCGCGCCCACTCAACCGGACAGACCTCGGTCACCGGCCGGTCACAGAGCACCATGCCCGCCGAGTGCAGTCCGAGGTGGCGCGGCCGGTCGCGCAGCTCGCCGGCCAGGCGAGCGATCATCGGCGGCACCGCGCCCTCGACGTGGCGCGCGTCGCGCAGCACGTTGGCCTCGGCCTCGCTGTAGCCAAAGGCGCGGGCCACGTCGCGCAGCGCCGAGCGCGAGCGGTACGTGATCACGGCCGCCACCTGGGCGGCGTGACGACGTCCGTAGCGCGTAAAAACGTACTGGATCACCTCCTCACGCCGGCCCGACTCGATGTCGACGTCGATGTCGGGGGGGCCGTCACGCGCCGGCGAGAGGAAGCGCTCGAAGAAGAGGTTGAGAGAGACCGCGTCGGCGTTGGTGATGCCCAGCGAGTAGCACACCGCCGAGTTGGCGGCCGAGCCGCGGCCCTGGCAGTAGATGTTCTCTCGACGGCAGAACTCGGTGATGTCCCAGACCGTCAGGAAGTACCCGGCGAAGCCCAGCGCGCCGATCACCGAGAGCTCGTGGTCGATCTGGCGCCACGCCCCCTCGACGCGCTCGGCGTCACGGCTGCCGTAGCGCCGCGTGGTGCCGACCCTCACCAGCTCGGTGAGGTAGGCCTGCTCGTCCATGCCCGCCGGCGTGGGAAAGCGCGGCAGGTTTGGCGCCACCAGGCGCAGATCGAAGGCGAGCGACGCGCCGATCTCGCCAGCGGCGTCGACCACGCCGGGCCAGCGCGCGAAGCGCCGGCGCATCTCGGCGTCGCTGCGCAGGTGGGCCGCGCCCGACGTGGCGAGCCAGCCGCGCATCTCCTCGAGGCTCGAGCGCGCGCGAATGGCCGCGAGCACGTTCGCGCGCGCCAGCCCCTCGGGGGTGGCGTAGTGGACATTGCCCGTGGCCACCACGTCGACGCCGCGCGCGACCGCGAGGTTCGCCAACTCGTCGTTGCGCGCGACGTCCTCGGGCTGGGCGTGGTCCCAGATCTCCACCGCCACGTTCTCGCGCCCGAACGCCGCGATCAGGCGCTCGAGCGCGCGGCCCATCGCGCGCGGCCCCTCGTCGTAGAGGGCGCGCGCGAGAGGCCCCTTGCGACACCCGCTCAGCACGAGCCAGTCACTCGCGCGAAGCGCGAGATCCTCGAGGGTGAGACGCGGCGCGCCCTTCTCGCCCCGGGCGAGGTGGGCCTCGGCCAGTGTCTCCGAGAGCGCGCGGTATCCCTCGGGCGAGCGCGTGAGCACCACCACGTGCTCGCCCGAGGGATCGCGCACCCCGGTGCGCTCCTCGCCGTTCAGGGTGATCTCACTGCCAAAGACCGTCGCGAGCCCCAGGGCGCGGGCGGCCTCGGCGAAGCGCACCACGCCGTAGAGGCCGTGGTGGTCGGTCAGAGCCAGCGCTCCCAGCTCGAGTCGCGCGGCCTCGGCCGCTAACTCCTCGGGGTCGCTCGCCCCGTCGAGGAAGCTGAATCCCGAGTGCGCGTGCAGTTCGGCGTAGGTCGCCATCAGTCGTAGATCCCCACGAGCCACCACCGGTGCGAGTGGGCGACGAGGAGCACGGCCTCGCCGGTGGTGAGAACGAGTTGGACGTGAGCGCGCGGACGCGCCAGCGCCCACCAGCGCTCGAGGCTGGGCCAGGGCCCCGCGTGCCAGGCCACGTCGCGGCGAATCGCGTGCGAGAACCACAACGTCGCCGGCTCGCCGGTCAGCCCCCCGCGCGGCGCCACGCGCAGCGGCGCCCCGTTGGCGTCGCGCAGCTCGACCGGCACCGGGCGCGCGAGGGTGGTCGCAGGACTCGGCGCGCACAGCTGTCCCGGCCAGGGC
>JAJYGN010000086.1 GCA_021790675.1 Actinomycetes bacterium | reverse complement strand
CCGCGACGTCCTCGTCACGTACCTGCGCGCTGGAGATCACGGCGTCCGCGCCACCACGAGCGTGCAGAACGACACCGTAGCCGTCGCTGGCCCGGCCTCGGTCGCCGCGGTCGCCCTGTACGCGCGGCACTCGCACGCCGCCATCGCCTACGCGGCGCTCTTCGAGATGTCGCTGCGCCTCTACGACCCGCGCCTGCGAGAGATCGCCCCGCGTCACCTCGACGAGACCGCGCAGGCCGCGAGCGAACTCGCCGAGGGGTTGGCCCGTCTCGTCAGTGACGAGCTCGCCGGCGCGGGTCTCGACTGTCACTGCGTGTGCCCGATGTGCAGCCTGGGAGCGTGCGGCTGCGTCAGCGTAGGTCACGATGCCGCTGTTGCCCTCTCCTACCGAGACGGCGACGCCCCCGGCGAGGGATTCGACCTGCAGCGTCCGCGACCCGCCAGCCAGCTCGCCGACGCTGGCGTCGTCGCCGGCGACCGATTGCTCGCGATCGACGGTGAAGCGGTCACGACCGTGTCCGACGTCCAGGGCGCTCTGCGGCGCCACGACATCGGCGAGCGCGTCGAACTGCTGGTCGCCCACGGCGCCGCGCGCCGTCACCTGGAGGTGACCCACGTCGACGACTACTGATCGCCGAACGCCGAATCGGCCCCGACGGAGCCCGATACGGTGAGAGGTCTCACAACTCGGCGCCGCGAGGCGTCAGAGGGAGCGTTCATGTCTGCCTGGATCGTGCTGGTCATCGCGGCCGCGGGGATCGCCCTCGTGCTGCGCTGGTCGAGTCGCTACGGCGGACGCCACCGCGGCGGCACGTCCTTAAAGCGCGGGCCCCGTTCGCACACCAGCGCGAGGGGACGCCCCAAGGTGGGTTATCCCACGCGCGAGGCGGCCCTCGCCCAGGCCCATCGTCTCAGCCGCGACGGTTCGCCGATGAACGTCTACCAGTGCGACACGTGCGCTCGCTGGCACGTCGGTCACACGAAGTAGGCGACCCGATGGCTGCTCAGCTCTTGGGCGGGAGGGACTGCGCGTAGGCGAGGCCCCGACGCACCCAGCGTGTGAGATCGCGCGTCGTACGCAGCGCCTCGGCCTCGACGATGATCCACCCGGGCATCTCGCGTTCGCGCATCACGAAGGGTCCCGCACCGCGTTGGGCGCGCATCGCGTCGTGGTTCGTGGGATCGACGCGCACCATCATGCCGCGCGACGCGCTCATCACCGCAACGGCCAGGTGGCCACCGACGAGGAAGCCCAACCCGCCGAACATCTTCGTCTCGCGAAGGTCTCGGCGCGCGCCGATCACCTCGCGGATCCGATTAGCGAGCACCTCGTCGTAGGCCACGTCGCGAGACTACGTCGACTCACCACAGACCCGGCACCAAACGCCACGGCACCCGGGCGCAGTAGTCACGATACGTCGCGTTGGCTTTGAGGAGTTGCTCCTCGGCGAGGGCGCGCGCGACATCGCACGAGATGACCACCGTGACGATCGCGACGTTCGAGACCGAGACGCTCTGGGCGAGGTACCCGAGCTGGAGGAGCACGTAGGCGCCGTAGAGCGGATGGCGAACCGCACGGTAGGGGCCCGTGACCTTGAGTCCCCGATCCGCGGCCGCGAAGCCGAAAGACCGACCCAGGGTGACAAGGGCGGCCGCGGCGAGGACGAGTCCGCCACCCTGGAGGACCGTGCCGACGATGACCCCGAGCGCGCTGTGCCAACCCGACGGTCGAAGGAGTACTCCGCCGAAGGTCCCGCCGAAGGCCACGAGCCAGTGGCGCGCCCGTGTCGTCACCGCAGTGGGCGGACGGCGCACCAGATACGCGATGACCACCCACACCTGGGCGACGACGAAGCCGGCGCCGATCGCCGAGCGGGTGGCGAGGAAGTGCTGGAGGCCGGCGCGAACGAAGAAGGCGGCACCCGTGGCGCCCGTGAGGTTCGCGCCCGCGCGGGCGAGCCGGTGTCGACGCGTAACGTTCGATGTCGGGAAGCGGTGACGTCTGAGCAGAATCCCCGATGCCGCGATCACGCGCGCAGGCGCCGTGCGAGGACGGCGTCGACGGAAAGCCGCCCCGCGCCAAAGGTGATCACGACGACCGCCAGGGCGCAGAGCGTGAGGTTGAACTCATATCCCGGTGTCGCACTCAGCGAATTGATGCCGTTGCGCCAAGTAACGGTGATCATCGCCATGACCTGATCGCCCAGGAGAACCAACGCCGCCACCCGCGACACGAGACCGAGCGCGATCGCGAGAGCTCCCCCGAACTCGATCACTCCACCAACCACCGCGAACAGTCCGCCGGGGCGCAGGTGCGCGGTCTGAGAGAAGTAGAGCGCGGTGCGGTGCAGGCCCGGACCGTCAAAGGCACCGAAGAGCTTGCCAGCGCCGTAATAGATGAAGATCCACGCCACGACGACGCGTACGACGACGAGGGCGACGTCACGTGCCAGAGGACTCGGTGGTGCGCCCAGCACCACAGCGAGGGATCGGTGGCGTGTTGGCCTCGGGGCAGGCGAGATGGTCACGACGAGGACTCCTCGACGCGCTCGAGGGGTCGAAACGGCCCCCAGAGCTGGGCAAGCAACGTGGCCACGTGTCGCGGCTGCGCACCGGATTGTTCAACCGCCAGAGGCCGTCCGGGCAGCCCAGTATCGGCACCGACGGTCGCGGGAGTCGGGAACACCGATCGATGAGAGAGCTGGTCCCAGATGGTCAAGGCGAAGCCCAAGTTGACGTCCTGACGTCCCTCGCGGCGATGGTGGATCCGGTGGTAGTTGGGGCTAACAAAGATCCGCTCGAGGGGGCCGAAACCAAGGTTGGTGTTGGAGTGCTCGAAGGCGACGAAGGCTCCGTAGGCGACGAGAAGCGCCGTGGGTACGGTGCCGTTGGCCACGAGCACGATCCCTGGTACGAGAGCGATGAGGTAGGAGACGTGGATGAGGGGATGGGTGCGAAAGACCGTGAGGACGCTCATGTCCTCCTGGGAGTGGTGTAGCTCGTGGAAGCGCCACATCACCTGGACCTTGTGGTTGGCCAGGTGCGCCAACCAGTTGCAGGCGTCCATCGCCACGAAGATCAGCGCGATCACCATCCCTCGCGGCACGGCGCCGGCGTGGGGCATCACCGCCCACGGCATCGCCCGACGGGTGACCTCGGCGAATGAGAGCGAGAGCGCCACCACCAACGGCGCGACCACCGTCGCATTCAAGACGGTGTAGAAGAGGTCATGGCGGTACCCTCGGGCGAAGATCGGCCGGCGCTGGGCGGGACGAAGGCGCTCGACGACGAGGAAGATCGCCAGAACGAGGAGCGTCGCCGGCCCCACCAAGACGACTCGCAGGCTCGTCATCGAGGCGGAGAAGTCGGCGCCGCCCCAGCGACTCACCCACCCGACGACGACGAGCGCCACAGCAACGAGCGCGAGAGAGACGGCCGGGAGATAGACGCGTGACATGAGGGGCCGACGACGCACGACGGGCAGAGAACGTACGAGTGGATCCTCGCGCAGATCAGAAACCGATGCCACCGCCACCCCCTGCCGGGCTCGTCGTGGTGGGCGACGTCGACTTGGTCGAGCCCGCCGACTTCTTCGTTACGACGACCTTCCACGACCCCCAGGTATCGGTGATATTTCCCCTCACCTGACCCGCGGTCTTGTCGAGGGAGAAGTAGTAGAGGGCCCGGCCGCCGTAGGTGACCTGAACTCGGCCGTTCGCCAGTCGGTGCGTACCGAGCTTCGCGGCGATCACCCCCGGCCCGGCGACGGCCCTTTTCGCGCCCTTGGGTAGGAGGACTCGGGGCCAGTAGGCCAGGCAGGCGGCGCGACACGGCGTGCGAGAGGGAGAGAGCGTATAGACCGTGTGCCCGGCGACGAGGATCGTGCCATAGTTCGAGGTCTTCCTCGCCGAGACGACGACCGTCTTGGTCGAGCCCATCGCGACGCTCGCCCCGACTCCGACCGTCAACACGCTGGTCGCGAGGGCTGCCGTCACCGCCTGCGCCACTCGATTGCGCCCACTCATTGGTCTGGCCTGAATCACTTCGTCCTCCCTCACGTCGCACACGAGTTCTCCACTCGCGTCGCTTCTCATCACGGGTGTACGGCCGTAGGGCAATTCGAGATCACCGCGTTCGAGGACGCGTCGAGGATCAGGCGGGCAGCGTCGCGCGCGCCACGACCACTCCGTGCGAGTTCACGAGGCGCGCTACGCGGACCTGGTTCGCGGGAGCGTCCACCCGCATCGACCACGCACCGTAGCCCGTGGTCAGAAGGTAGGTGCCCACGGTCTTCACCCCACCGCTCGTCAAGACGACCTGACAACGCACTCGTCCCCCCACGGAACCCTCATCAACAGTCATCGACAGCCACGAGGGGCTTCCGTTGGTGAGAAAGACCTCACCGAGGACCTTTCCGTTGGCGGTGAGACGCGCCGAGAGAGGACGAGGGTTGGCCGATGACGACGGGCTGGTCGTCGCAGCGTGTACCAACGCTTCGGCTCCGAAACCCAGGGTGGCGATCAGGACGGCAGCGACCGCAAGGACCGCGCGACGACGGCTTCGCGGCTCGATCGAAGGACGCGTCTCCTCACGGAGTCTCTCCATCAGACGCAGCTCGAATCCGACTGGGGGTTCTGACTCCGGCGCCAGGGCGAGCAACGCGTCGCCGGCGCGCGACAGCGATTCGACTTCGGCGGCGCAGCGCACACATCCCTTCAGATGCTCGAGAACTCGGGCCCGCTCGCGTCCTGCGAGGGTACCCAGAGCCAAGGAGGCCAGATCCTCGTCCACGCGCTGACACGCCATGGGCAGTCTCGCGTCGCCGTTCATGTTGCCTCGATGGGAAGGACCGACTGGCGCAGCTTGGACAGTCCGAGGCGGATCCGGCTCTTCGCGGTACCCAGAGGGATCGACTCGAGGGCGGCGACCTCGGCCGCCGTGCGCCCGTAGAGGGCGGACAGGGTCACGGCGCGACGCTGCTCATCGGGCAGCTCGGCGAGTGCCGAGAGGGCCACCGCGACTCCGTCGCGGGCGAGTACTGCGTCGTCAGGTGCCGCGCGCATCGCGCACAAGTTAGCGAACAACGGGTCGTCGGGCGCGGTGGGAACCGCTCGACGCAGCCGTAGCGCGTCGATGGCGAGGTTGCGGGTGATGGTCAGGCACCACGTGGACACCGAGGCGCGTCGGGCGTCGTAGACCGAGGCGTGGCGCAGAATCCGGATGAAGGCCTCCTGCGCAATGTCCTCGGCGTGGCCCGGGTCGCCCACGATTCCCAAAGCCAGTCCGAAGAGACGGCGCTGATAGCGGCGTACGAACACGAGTACCGCGCGCTCGTCTCCCACGGCGACACCCGCCATCAAAGCCTCGTCGGAGACCTCTTCGCTCCACGCGCCGTGGTAGTCCATCAACTGATAGTACGGCTCAGCCCTCTTTCGAGATCACCGTCGCGGTTGGTGGAGACGATGGGGCTCGAACCCACGACCTCAGGCTTGCAAAGCCCGCGCTCTACCAGCTGAGCTACGTCCCCGGGAGAATCAGTCTACCGACGAGCGCTGGGTCACGGGAGAGTCGGGACGCGGCCTTCGCGCGCGGCCTGGGCCAGCGCCTTGAAGTCCGCGAGGTTGCGCCGGCGATACGCTTCGGCGAAATCGGCAACCGCCTCGGCGAAGTTCTCGTTGGCCCCAAGGTATCCCGCGATGCGCGCGGACTCGGCGCTGCGGGCGTGGGCGCGCGCAAGGGCCCACGCGCACGCACGCGCGTAAGCGCGAAGGTTCTTCGCCGAGAGTCGTGTCAGGTCGACGCTCGCCTTGTGGTCGTAGAGCTGGCGCACGTAGAAGCTGGTCGGGCCGCCGGCGTTCTCGAGGGTGTGCCAACCGAGGAACGGATCCGGCCGGGCCTGGAGAAAACGCTGGCCCTCAACGACACGCTCGCCGGGGTCGACCCCGTCGACTCCACGTGCGAGCGACACCACTGAGGACCGAGCCTCCTTGACCTGCAGGATGAAGAGGTCATTCTCGTCGCGTCCCGTCAGAAGCACCAGGTAGCACTCGCGACCTACCGAGCCCACGCCCACCACCTGGCGGGCGACGTCGACCGGCGTGAACTGTTTGAGCAGTGCTGCGCGGTCCGAGACGAGCGACGTCGGATAGCTCGCGAGCACGACGTCGACGGTGCGTCGCACCAGGGCGCCATCATCGCCCAGTTCAGACTCGGGCATCAGGTGCGGGGGCCGCGAGCGCAGGCGCGGGCCGGCGTCGGAGACTGCCACCAGCCGGCGGTAGGCGCGCGTACGCGAGACGGACTTGAGCGAGCGCAGCAGCGTGTCGGCCCGCTCCAGGGTGTCGTCGCGAAAAAAACCCCGCAGGTCACGGTTCAACGATGAGACGTCAAAGGCGAGGTACCACGCGTCGAGTCGCGAGAGCATCGCGAGCTTGGCCATCGAGCGCTGGTACTCGCGGGCCACCACGCGCGTGGCCTCGCGCCGGCGCCGCTTCGACAATCCGAGGGCTTGGCCGACGATCGCCACCGAGGCGGCGAGTCGCTTCACGTCCCACTCAAAGGGACCGGGCGCGGTCTCGTCGAAATCGTTGAGGTCAAAGACCAGGCGACGCTCGGGCGAGGCGAACACGCCGAAGTTCGACAGGTGCGCGTCGCCGCTCAGCTGCACGTCGAGGGGCGAGGACGGCCCGCGCGCGAGGTCCTCGGCCATCAGCAGCGCCGCTCCGCGATAGAACGCGTGCGGAGAAGCCAGCATGCGCTGGTAACGGATGGCGAGCAGGTCGGCGCGGCCGCCGCGCTCGGCCCAGATCAGTCGCGAGACCGGGTCGTAGTTCTCCGGACGTGCCGCGAGCTCACCGAGCGCCAAACGCGACGTCGTAGCCCGCAGGGCGCGGCCTTCGGCCCTACGGGCTGCGACACTCACGAAAGCACCGCAACCCGGCGACGCGAGTGCACGCGCGGGCCCACGCGAGTGGTGATCAGTATCACGAGCAGCGCGTCGGTGATCATGATGACTCCAGGGAAAAGCGCACCGGCGGTCGTGATCTCATGGAGCGTAGCGAGCGTGATCCCGGTGTTCAGCGAGCCCATCGCGAACGCCCACCACGTCTCGGTCTCGGGCGCGAGCCAGGACTTGCGCACGGTGGGTAGCGCTGCCACCTGGTCGGCCACAACGAACGAGACAAGCGCGATGGTGGGCGCGTTCACGAGCGCCCAGAAGGCGATACCCGCGAGAGAAATCACCGCACACACGATGTCGAAGGTAGTCAGGCGCCACACGCCGTGGTGGTGGCGAAACGACGCGGCGACCACCAGGATCGGTCCCAGCCCGAGCATGAGAGTCATCCCGGCGGCCAAACCCACGTGCTGCTTGATCTCCACGGCAAAGGCGAGCACTCCCTCGAGCGCCCACAGTCCCCACGTCACCCGGTTAGGCGTCGTCACTCCACGCAAGGTGTCACGGATGTAGCCGGCCACGCCGACGAGCGACAAAACCATCGCGAGGTAGACGAAGCGCGAATCGATCACGCCACCCAGTCTGCCCCCGCTACGGTCCAAGCGGTGCGAGGGGCCCCGATTGGTAACCTCGGCGTTCGTGGACGCTCGGGAGTTTCTCGCACTTGAACGAGCAAGCGAGACCACGTGGCGCTTTCGCGTGACCGAACGCCTGATCACCCCCGGACAGTTCCTCTTCGGCGGCTGCGGGCTCGCCGCGGGCCTCGTCGCCCTCGAAGAGGCGTCCAAGCGCCCCACCGTCTGGGGCAGCGCGCAGTACCTTTCTCACGCCCCGCTGGGCAGCGAGGTCACGGTCTCGACCGAGCTCGTGGTCGTCGGACGCAGTGTCACCCAGGCGCGCGCGGTCGCGCGCAGTGAGGGCCGCGAAATCCTAACGGTCAACGCGGCGCTCGGCACCGGAACATTGAGTAGCGACCGGCCCTGGGTGGAGATGCCGACGGTCCCCGTGCCCGAGGACTGTCCGCCGCGCCAGCTGCCGCGCGGCATGGGCGAATCGATCTTCGAGCACGTCGACGCCCGCGTCGCCCTGGGCGCGCCCTTCGAGAAATTGGACGGCACGCCGGGCCCGGCCCACTCAGGGATCTGGGCGCGCGTCCCCGGCCACTTCGAACCCTCGGCGGCGACGCTGGCGATCTTCGGCGACTACGTCTCCGGCGGTGCCAGTCAGCCGATGGGGCGGCGCACTATGGGCCGCAGCCTCGACAACACCCTGCGCATCGCAACGCTCGAGCCCACCGAGTGGGTTATGTGCGACATCCACATGCACGCCCTGGCCAATGGATTCGGCCAGGGAACGGCGTTCCTCTGGAGCGAACGCGGCACCCTGCTTGCCACCGCCAGCCAATCCATCGTCGCCCGCTTCTGGGATCCGGCTCCCGAGGACCTCTCGTCGGGAAGGTAGACTGGTCCGCCTGGGGCTATAGCTCAGTCGGTTAGAGCGCGTCACTGATAATGACGAGGTCGTAAGTTCGATTCTTACTAGCCCCACCACGGGGAAGTCACGAAAGTGGCCCCCAGCAGTTCACAAAAGTCCCGGTTCGAGCCGTTCGAACCGGGATTTCTGCTCTCTTGTCCCCTCGCCCACTGGCGATCGCGCTTCGCCGTCACCGCAACCGCGTTGCGAACACGACGAGACCCCCGCACGCGCGTGCGGGGGTCATCCGGCACCCGGCGGAGAGCTCAGCTAACCGTCAAGTTCGAATCACGACCTTGGACGCCGTCGCGTCTTCGACCACCTGGCGATAGGTGAGACGCCGATGCCGTGTCGGACGTCCCGGTCGGCGCTGCGCGCGACGCTTCGCGATGCGCTCGGGGTCAAAGGAGAGAGCTAGGCGCCGGTTGGCGCTCGCGAGCGTCGCCGCCACGAAGAGGCCGATCTTGACGATGCCCATCACGCGGATACGTCCGCGCGCGAAGTTCTCACCGGCGGCGTCCTTGATGTTCGCGAAGTACGTCTCGACGCTCGTCTGGCGTCGTGAGTAACTCCTCGCCCAGGCGTAAGAGCCGTAGACGTAACGCTGGTAGAGGGGGATCTCCTCGAGGCTAAAGGAGGAGAACGCTCGCGCGCAGACGCTGTCGTCCGCCGGATGCGCCGGCGCGTTGAGGACCGGCAGGGCACCCTCGCGTAGACCCCGTCGCGCGGGTCGCAGCGGGCAGTCCAACTTGCCCGCCGCACCCGGACACTGGAAGACCTGGGTCAGGTTGGGCCGCACTGAGCCGTGGGGCACGAGCGCGTAGATCTCGCGCGCCGCGATCTTCTCCTGATACTCACGCACCGCTCGGTGAGCGGGCATATATGTTCCGTTCTGGGCGCCGGTCGGACGATCGATCCGGTGCAGCGACCTCGGCGTCGAGGGTGAGTAGGGACGTCCGTCGATGATGATCGCCCCGCGCAGCGTTCCCTGGGGCCCTACCTGGTAGGCCGTCAGGTCGAAGACCGGTTCACCGCCCATCGCCCGGATCGGCAGCAGGAAGTCCCGCCCGTCCAACGAGTTCGTGTAGCCGCGGTCGACCAAGACGTCTCCGAGATGCCCGCGGCGCTCGGCTACTTCTCCGGCGCAGGCCAGGCCCATCATCTTGTCCTGCACCGTTACCGGACGCAGTCGTGCCGCCAGCGCCGCGCGCGGAACGTCGGGACCGTTCTCCTCGCGCGCGGAGATCGCGACGGTCAGGCTGTAGCCGAAGTGCGCGGGCTTGCCCTCGACCTCGCGACTGCCCCGCCAGGCGGCGTCGGTGTCGGTGACGACGCGCGCCTTCTCCCAGTGCGCGCCACCGTCCTCGTCGCGCACGATGTGGTGTCGTCCCTCCTCGTCCTCTTGCCACGCGAGTTCTTCGCGTGGCGAGGAGGTGCCCCACGTGGGAATATCCGAACCGTCGATGGCGATCGAGGACGCCACCGCGGCCCCGGCGTGGGCCCCGGACGTTGCCAGCGCGTTGAAGACCCCGTCGAACGTGGCCAGTCCCTCGACCAGTCGACCGTCCTCGTAGCGGAAGCTCGCGCGAAGCACGTCGTCAATACGCGTCACCAGGTAGCAGATCTGTCGGTACGTCACGGGCTCGCCGCGGCGCTTCAGTCCGAGCCGGGCCCGCGTGGCCGGACCCAGGGGACCCAGCAGATCGGTTAGTTCCGTGAGGAAGAAGCGACCGGCGAAGGCGCCGAGTTGGATCGCGACGAGCAGGGTGCGCACCGATAGTCCCCGCGGGCGACCGCGACGCGGGCAACTCTCGGCGAGCAACCTTTCGAGGTACTCGTGCACCGCGACGCCGTCGACGAGTGCCGAGTCCACCAGGCGCTCGGCCTCGCGCAGGCTCTCGGTGAGACTAAGCGCGCTCACCCGTCGTCTCTCGGACAGGTCGATGGCACGGGCAAGTGCGAAGCCAGGCGCCACAGCGTGTCGGTCGTCTTCAGCCCCGACCAGGCCATCACCTCAACCAGCGTGTGACCCCGACGCATGAGGTCGATGAGGCAGCTCGCGCGCAGTCGGTCCACCGAGAGCCGCGGGACCCCACGGCGGTCGTCGAGCCACTGGTGGGCCTGGGCGGTGATGAAGCGGGACTGAGCGGTGCCGAGCAGCCGACCCTTCGGACGTCGCCGTACCAACTC
>JAJYGN010000101.1 GCA_021790675.1 Actinomycetes bacterium | reverse complement strand
CCAAGCTTCGCGTTCCTGATTTGGAAGAACCATTGGTGATACCACTCGATGAGCGAACATTCGGACAAGGGACGACCTGGACTTTCGTGACCAAGCACGGTTATCTCGACATCGCGCTTCTTCCTGACGGTACGCGAGGCTACGACGACTTGCGACGTTTAGCTACTCGAGAACAAATAACCGACACCGTGACGATCTTCGTGGCAGCGCTCGCCGACGTCATTCGTTCCAAAGAAGCGGCCGGCCGCGAGAAAGACCGTGCGGTACTCCCGATTCTCCGACAGGTGCTCGAGCGCTCACACAGGAAGGATCGTGGCGACCGAGGGATTGAAGTTTGACTCTCAGATGTAGCGGGACCCGCACGTGCATGAACACCGTTGGGACTCGACCGACAGTGGAGCTCGAGTGACAATCGCAAGAAACAACGATCTTCACGAATTGCGTGCACCATGAATTTCAACTTCGAACGGTGTCATCGTCTCGCACCTTCACATCCGCGGTCCACTAAACGAGACCCAGGTCATGGAGTGGGCGCTACAGGAGTGGAGGTAACGGGACTTTGTTCGAACCCCTTTGCACCCCTGTTTACTAGGTAGAACGTAGAAGCTAAACGACCAACATGGGCCACACCGACCGTGGAGCACTTCCCATTCGCGGTCTACTCGAACCTCGGGGAGCCCGCGGCCAGTTCGGGTGATCGACGGTTGCTGTTGTCAACTCAGCGGTGGTTGAGATGAAAGACCTGGCATGTTCCCGCAGACCGTTGGCATCTTAAAGCGAAGGCACTAGGCGCCGCCAGCGCTCCATCACGCTGAAGCCAAGACGTTCATAAACACCTTGGACATCAGGGCTCGCAGTGAGTACCCCGAATCGCGCCCCGGAAGCGAAACCGTGGATTAGGGCTCGCGATGTTACCGACGAGGCGTAACCCCTCCCTCGTGCCTCAGGAATCGTTCCCACCGCGAAGATACCCACGGCGTCGCCGGCCACAACCGACATCGCGCACGTAACGGGCACAGAATCCACTTGGCCGAGGTGCCATTGGACCCCCTCGCACGCGAGATGCGCGGGGTCCAAGAGCTTTGCGGCGTTCGAGGGCCGTGCGCCAAAGGCGGCGCCGAGCACGGTGGCGATCGCGAGACCGTCCTCAGCGCGACACGTCCTCAGAGCAAGTCCCCGTGGTTCATGACGCGCGAAGTCCAGGGGGGTGAGTGAAGTCGCCATCAAGAGCGCCTCGTCCTCCGCGAAGAGCCCCATATCTCCCAGTGCTTCATCAACTTCGTCAGGCACACTCGGCCGGAGCCGTGCGCACCACGACACCCCGCTTGCTGCAAGGTCCACCGCGAGCGCAGTGGCATCCTTGGGGGTAGCTGTCGCGCCGAGACCGTATATACCGTTGCCCCTTCGGCAAACTCGGTTGGCGATGGCGTAAGGCAAATAGCCACACGTCACCACCGAGTTCTGAACCGAAGTATCTCCTAGACACCGACCAGAGTCGGTGCTTCGGTTGACGCTTCTGCGGGGTGTGCCGGCTCGTCGGTGTTCTGACGACCCGGTCTGACCTCCCCTCCACGTCCAGCCACGGAGCGTGTCCCCGCGGGGGTGGGCTTGCTGGGCCACCCGGCCAGGTTGGTCGCGGCGTTGAGGTCGCGATCCATCACGAGGCCGCAGGCCTCGCAGTGATACTCCCGCTCGTCGAGGCCCAGCTTGGCTTTCACCGAGCCACAACGAGAACAGCGTTTTGATGAGGGGAAGAAGGTATCGGCCTTCACCAGGGTCGAGCCGTACCACTTCGTCTTGTAGTCGAGCTGGCGCACGAACTCACCCCAACTGGCGTCGACGATGTGCCTAGCCAGTGCGTGGTTCTTCAACATGCCCGTCACGTTGAGGTCCTCGACGACGATCAGGTCGTAGTTCTTCGCGAGCATGGTCGTGGTCTCGTGGATGAGGTTGCGGCGCTGGTTGGCGACCTGGCCGTGGATCTTCTGCACCCGGCTGTTCGCCCGTTTCCACCGCTTCGACGGGGCGACGCCCTTCTTCGGTCTCTGGCGCCGTGACGCCACGCGCTGGGCCCGGGCGAGTCGTTCCTGGGCGACGACGAGATGGCGGGGGTTGGCGACCGCGAGCACGGGTTCGCCAGTGGGTGTCACCCCGGTGTAGAGGGTGGTGATTCCGACGTCGATCCCGATGACCCGCTCGGGCGACCTCGTCGGTGGCAGCTGGCGCTCGACCTCGATCGAAAACGATACCCACCACCGACCCCCGCGTTCGGAGATGGTCGCGGCGAGGATCCGCCCGGTGCCGCGCTCTAGGTGCCGGTAGAGCTTGCGCGTCGACTCGTAGGTCTTCACCTCGCCCACGCGACTTACGCGCACGTGGTGGGAATCGACGAGACGCACGGCCGTGCCGGCGAGGGTGCTCGAGTGGTTGGTCCGTCGCGACCGCGGGGTCGGAAACCGGGTGGTGCCCTTCTTCCAGTTGGTGAAAGCCCGCGCCAGGTGCACGTGGGCGTAGTTGTAGGTGGACGAGGCGTTGGCGCCCCACCACGGGGCCAGCTCGTCGCGCTTCGCGTACCAGAGCCGCTGGAGATCGAGCTGAGAGGTGCCGAGGTAGTCCGCCGTCGCGACCTCTTCTCCGGCCTCCTTGCGGGCGCGGTTCTCGTCCCAGTTCTCCTTCACCAGTGACAACAGGGCGTTGTAGGCGAACCGCGCGCCCCCGACGTGACTGCGCAGTTGCGCGACCTGCTCGGGGGTGGGGTCGATCGCGTAGCGGTAGGCCTGGTGGATCTTCGCTGAGAGGGACCCGGACACACCCCCAGTGTCGGCTCAGGGTGTGACATTTGCCTTACGCCACCGCCAATCGAGTTTGCCGAAGAGGTACCGTTGTATGGACGCCCCGGAAGCGTGGTCATCAGTGCGAGCAAACCCGGCCGTGCGTCGCGCCAGGCACCGGTTCGGCCGCGTGCGACACCCTCGCAAGCCGCGAGCATTCCCGTCGCCGCTTCGTCCGCGTTCGGCGCTTGAGTCCGCATGCGTTCGAGGATAACTGGCCAGGTTCCTCAAGGTCGGTGCGCTAACTGAGATCTGCGTTCGAACAAGCCACATTCTCTTTTGGAGCGATCAGACATGACAAAACAGAATCGATCAGGATTGACGTTGCAATATTCCCAACGATTCGTGGACCTTGCGGGAGACAATAAGAACCGCGCATCAATCGTGGCCCATGCCGCCAAATCAGGTTCTGTGATCGCGGCACGGGATTCAACTCCATCGACGTGTTCGGCGAGAAAAGTCGACCCCAGTTCGTAGGTTCCACGATTGAGACCCTTGAACGCTGACCACCGATACCAATGTGGTATCATGCGTCAATGGCACTCACGCTTAGAACTGACGCAACTCTGGAGGAGGCACTCACCTCCCTCTCCGAATTTGAAGGCGTCTCGCGTCAAGAGGTCATCCGTCGTGCGGTGCTCGAACGACTCGAGCGGTCCGGCCATGTGGCACGGGTCGATGAGTCGACGAAACGCATGGCGACACGTTGGAACGATGTCCTGGAGCGACTTGGCTCTGCATGATCGAGATTGAATACCTCGAACTCGAAGACATCATCACAATTATTCGAACGCTGGGAATCGGTCCGGTTCGTGATGTCGGATTGTTGGACTCAGCAGTAAACAGACCCCGGTCCAGCGCCTTTGGTGAGGACGCCTACGCAACCTTGAATCTTAAGGCTGCGGCACTCCTGCAGTCGATGACCAAGAACCACGCCCTCGTGGATGGCAACAAGCGACTCGCGTGGCTCAGCACAGTCGTGTTCTGCGATCTGAAAGGCCTGTCCCCTCAACTCACCGATGACGAGGCATTCCAGCTTGTCTGCGACATC
Organism: Actinomycetes bacterium; assembly: GCA_021790675.1. Taxonomy (GTDB): domain Bacteria; phylum Actinomycetota; class Acidimicrobiia; order Acidimicrobiales; family RAAP-2; genus RAAP-2. The sequence goes on along the minus strand of JAJYGN010000101.1, from coordinate 6,800 downwards.
GCAAGATCCCAACTGGACGTCGGCGTAATCGCCGAACGACTCCGTCTCAAATGAGTTAGGTGGACCGATATCCTCGGCCACGACCCTGACGCAACGACTCATCGAACTTCGACATGAGCGACGACGCATTTTAAGCACATGACCCCATGAACGCAGCCGACCTGATAGCTGTTACAGATCCGCACACTTTTGGTGGTCCACTAAATGGGACACAGGTCGCAGAGTGGACCTTGGGTCACACAATAAGAACCAGAAGCTCACTTCCGATCACAACACGCTATAATTCTGTACATGACCACACTGCCCATCGCCGATGCTCGAGCTCAGTTATCCAAATTGGTCGACGAAGCGAGTTCAACGCACGAGCGTTTCGAGATCACTAAGAACGGACACCGAGCCGCCGTGCTCATGGGGGCCGATGACTACGACGCCATGCGCGAGACGATTGCCGTGCTGTCCGACCCTGCGCTGCTGCTCGAGCACCAGGTGGGCGCGCAAGCGATTGTGGAAGGTGAAGTCCTCAATAGCGATCAGCTCGCCGAAGTGATGAGGAATGCCGGGCGCAGTGTCGACACCAAGTAGGGAACGATACAACCTTCTCATCGCCCGATCGGCCGCAAAGTCGCTATCTGACGTACTCCCGGGGAAAATCGCGCACGCGGTGTACGAATTCATAACCGGGCCGTTGCTCGACAACCCTCAGCGCGTTGGAAAACCGCTTGGGCCACCCTTGGCTCCGGCATACTCAGCGCGTCGCGGTGACTATCGAGTGTTGTACTTCATTGATGACGACACGCACACGGTGCTGGTGACCGCGATTAGACATCGTGCAGACGTCTATCGATCGTGAACAACAAAGATTGGCCACTTCTATTTCCGGGACGGTGCGCGCAATCTAATTTTGTGGGCGCTGAGGGACTCGAACCCCCGACCTGCTGAGTGTAAATCAGCTGCTCTAACCAACTGAGCTAAGCGCCCGGGAACGATCAGCCTACCGGTCCGAGGTCACGGCAACGGGCCGACCCCGAATCCCTTCAGACGTGGGCTCCTTCTCGTCGTGGCTAGATTCGAGTCGACGGGAAGTGTACGAATGATCGTGGTCCTCGAGAATTGTCGCTTAGAACCTGTGCGGCCATGCGTCACGACGCCGTGATTGAGGACACGTCCTCCGAAGCGCTCGCGAGACAGGTCTTTGCCCACGAACTCGCCACGTGGTTCAAGTTCGATCCTCTCGCACGAGACGGTCACGACCCCGAAGGTGTGCACCAGTTACGGGTCACGTCGCGTCGCCTACGTGCCGAACTGGGCGTGCTCGCCCCGGTGCTAACACGCCGCGCCACCACGGATCTTGCCACCGACCTGCGCTGGATCGGCACGATCCTCGGTCGCCAACGAGACCTCGACGTCCTCGACGAGCTGCTAACGCGTCTCGAACACGTAGAAGCTCCCTTCGATGCGTCTGTGTTCTCTCGACTACGCCGCCAGCGCGACACGGAGCGCCGACGCGTGCGTAATGCGCTCTCGAGTGCCCGCTATCAAAACCTCGCCCGTGATCTAGCTACATGGGCGATCGCTCCGCCACTACGACGTCGCGCGAGACGCCGCGCGAGCGAAATCCTGCGTCCGAATCTCCTGAGCGGACTCAGCGCTCTGTTTGAACACGTTGACGAACTCGGGCCCAATGTCTCCGACGAACTGCTCCATCGCCTGCGCATCACGATTAAGCGCAGCCGCTATCGCGCCGAAGTCGCCGCGATCGTCCTCGGCCCCACTGCTGAAGCCGTCGCGAAGGATCTCGCCAAGGCCCAAAGCGTACTGGGCGACCTACACGACCGCGTGGTCGCGAGCAACTATCTCCGCAACTGGCGCGCGTCGCGCTGGCCGGTTGACGCCGACGTCAGCGAGCGTGAACCGGTCGACGTCGCGCTGGTTGAACTCGGCGACGAGCTGACCACGCTTCGAAGGGCCTGGCGAGCACCACTGGCCAGGGCCCGCCGTCACAGCACTGCTCTCCATATAGACACGAACGGCTGACGACAACCGCTAGAGCTGTCCGTGACCGCGCAGACTCTCGAGCAGGTCACCACTCGCAGCGAACAACGGGCGCCGCGCGTGGGCCTCGATAATCACCAGGTCCTCGTCGCAATAGTCGGCGGCCACGCCACCCGCCTCGCGCAAAACCAGCAGTCCCGCCAGATAATCCCATGGGTGCAGCGTCGACTGCTGGGCAACTGCGTACGCGTCGAGCGAGCCGTCGGCCACGAGGCAGATCTCCAGACTCGCCGCGCCCATCGCGCGAGACTGCGCCCATCCCAAGTGTCGAGACGGGGTGCCGGAGAAGCTCACGATCGACGACGCGAGGGCACGCGCGTCGCTCACGCGGATTGGCGCTGCGTCTCGCATCGCCCCCGATCCCAGTTCGGCCTCGAAGACAGTTGACGTCGCGAGGTTGACGACCAGACCCGCGATCAGTTCGCCGTCGCGCACCGCCGCCAGACTCGTCGCGTAGAAGGGAACCCCGCGATCGCAGTTCGTCGAGCCGTCGATTGGGTCGACCACGACCGTCACTTCGCCGTGACCGCTCACGCCCGATTCCTCGGAGACCACGCGCAGACCGGCGCCCGTAAGGAAGCCCACCGCGATCTCGTCGGCGGCGAGGTCGAGGTGGTACTGCGTGGGACGCTGGCCAGAAAGACCGCGGCCGCGATGCTCTCCCACCACGTCGCCAATCTCGAACGCGCACTCGCGCATCGTCTCGATCAGTGTTCTCGCCACGCGCCCACGCTAGTGGCGGGTAAAGATTCGTTAAAGGTGGGTCTCGCGACAACGAGCGCTTCGTATGATGAGCGTGACCTTCGGCCCCCAGCTCAGAAAGCTTCACGTGTCTCGCAGTCCTCAGGCGCTCCTCGCGCGCGTCGCGGTGCCCCTGGCGCTCATGACCGTCCTCTTCGGGATCCCGGCCTCGGCCGCTAACGTCGCGCGCGCCCACGCCGCACCGGGACCGCATTGTCCTTGGGTGGCCGCATCGCGCCAGCACGTGGCCTCACCAGACACGCTCGCGGGCGAGGTCCTCGCCCGCATGACACTCGCCGAGAAGGTCGGCTACGTCATCCTCCAGACGCACCCGAGCATAGAAAACTCCAACACGGCGGTACCGTCACTGTGCCTACCGTCGCTCACGATGACCGACGGGCCCAACGGACTCGCCGACGGCCTGATAGGTGTCACGCAGTTGCCCGCCGCGATCACCGTCGCGGCGAGCTTCGATCCCGGCCTGGCCTGGGCCGTGGCCCACGTCGAGGCGCTCGAAGCGCGTGCCAAGGGCTTCGCCGCCGTCCAGGGTCCCGAACTCAACCTCGCGCGCGTTCCCACGAGCGGTCGGATCTTTGAGTCCTACGGCGAGGACCCCTTCCTCACGAGTGTCATGGGCGTGTCGGCGATCCGCGGCATCCAATCCGCTGGTCTCATGGCCGACGCGAAGCACCTCACCGCCTACACCCAAGAAACCGCGCGCGCGAGGCTGAATCAGAGCGCGAGCGCTCGCGTCCTCGCCGAGCTCTACGACGCGCCCTTTCGCGCCGCGGTGATCCAGGGCCACGTCGCGTCCTTCATGTGTTCCTACGGGTCGCTCAATGGGGTGAATACGTGTTCTGATCCAACGCTCTACTCAACCCTGCACTCTTGGGGATTCAACGGTTTCGTCCGCTCGGACCTACGAGCCATCACCAACTTCCCCGCGGCCTACCGCGCCGGCATGACCCTGGTCAAGCCAGCCTCACAAGCCGGGCTCGTCGACATGGTGCGGCGCGGGGCGATCCCCCTCTCCATCCTCAATGACGCGGTGCGCCGAGTGCTCACCAAGATGTTCGCCTTCGGCATAATCGCTCGCCAACCCCAGATCAACCTCGGCGCGATCGCCACCTCGCCCGCCCACGTCGCCGTGGCTACGCGCGCCGCCCAGGCGGGTGTGGTGCTGCTGAAGAACAACGGAGTGCTGCCTCTGGGAACGCGCCCCGCCTCAATCGCGGTGCTGGGAACCAGCGCCGCTCTCGATCCCGTGGTTAACGGTCTCGGCAGTGCCGAAGTGCGCTCCTCCTACGTCGTCACGCCCCTCGCGGCGCTGCGACAGAGCCTCCCGCACACGAAGATCCTGTATTCGCCAGGCGGACTCGCGAGTTTCGAGCTCGATCAGCTGAGCGACGTCGATGTGATCAAGGGCACGCCGCTGCACCTCGCCCGGCCGATAAAGCGCGGCGGCGAACCGGGCAAGGGCGACATCTCGGTGGAGCGGAGTCCGAACGTCACGCCCGCGATCGCGACCGCGACCACACCCGGCACGAGTGAGGGGTGGACGACGTGGAGCATCAGGGTGCGCGCGCACAAAAGCGGCGTCTACGAGTTCGCCCTCCAGGGCGTAGGCGACACGTGGATCTATGTCAACGGCCACGTCCTCATCGCCGACCGGGGTCTTCACGCCCCGTCGCAGTCATCGACCGCGGTCTCTTTAACCCGTGGCCACTACTACACCTTCTCGGCCAAGTGGTTCCAGGTGCGAGATCACCGCAAACCCCACATCGGCATCGTGGACGTCACGCCGAGGATCAACGCGGCGGTCGCGATGGCCAAGAAGGCGCACGTCGCCGTCATCTTCGTCGGTGATCAGACGAGCGAGGGCTACGACCGCGTCAGCCTGAACCTGAGCGGCGACGCCAACGCGCTAATCAGCGCAGTCGCCAAGGTTAATCCGCGAACCGTGGTCGTCCTCAACACCGGGGGAGCAGTGCTGATGCCGTGGCTGCACCAGGTGGCGGCCGTTCTCGAGGCGTGGTACCCCGGTCAGGTCGACGGCAACGCGATCACGCCGATCCTCACCGGCGCGGTCGATCCCTCTGGTCGCCTGCCGCTCACCTTCCCCGCCTCGTCGGGCGCGGTACCCGACGCAACCGCCCGACTCTTCCCCGGGATCGACGGCACCGTGTCACTGGGATCACTCTCAACGCTCGGCTACCGCTGGTATCAATCCCGCGGCGTGAGCCCCCTCTTCCCCTTTGGCTACGGGCTCGCGTATACGACCTTCCACCTCGGCGCGCCGCGCGTAGCCGGCACCGCGACACAGCACGTCGTCGTCCCCGTGACCAACACGGGCCAGCGCAGTGGCGTCGAGGTCGTCCAGGCCTACGTCCACTACCCCGCTTCACTGGGCGAACCGCCCGAGCAGTTGCGGGCCTTCGCGCGCGTGACACTGGCCCCGGGCCAGACCCGCCGCGTGGTTCTCAGCCTCGCGCCCAACGCGTTTACGGTCTTTCGATCCGGCCACTTCGTCACGGTGCCGGGAACGTACCGCATCGACGTCGGCACCAGCTCCGCCGACCTGGCCTATCACCTGAGCGTGGCGCGTCCCTAACGCATCGAACACGGAGCACCCGCGCACTAACCTGAAGTTTGTGGCAGCCATTGACGTCGCCGGCTTCATCGCCGATTTGAAGGATCACGCCGTATCTCACGGATTCCACGTCCATGACGAACGCCACTTCGTGGAGACCTATTCACTGCGCCAGGCCTGGGAGGTCGACCTGCACCCCGAGGACGGCTGCGGCGGTCCCATCGACCTGCACATCGAACTCGACGTCGACCCGCGCACCCTCCTAGCTTTCGAAGACGCCGTCATGGGCCTGCCCGATGATGTCGACCCGCCCGACGAGTTCCACTTCCCCCTGGTGCTGACCTGGAGCCTGCCGCCGCTGCCCCACGGACCCGATCTCCTCCGCCTCGCGATCGATCTGGCGCCGATTGGCGGCATGCAGATGCCCCTCGAGGTGACAGCGACCGACACTTTCGCCTCGCCGACCGAGGCCAGTGAGCGACGCATCGCCATCGTGGCCCGGCGAGCGATCTCTCTCAGCCAGGTGGCCAAGGGCGAGGACCCGCTCTGTGACGTCTTCGAACACGGGCGCAGCGTGAGCGACTTCTTGTTGCAGGCCGCCGACTCGTGGCTCGGCTAACAGCGTGTGTCCTACGTCGAACACACCGGTTTGCCTTGGCTGACTGAACGAGCTCGGCACTTGCTCACCGTCCGGATGACCAGGATTCCCTGGCACTACCCGGTTCCGTCCCAGAGCCCTACCTCATTCGAGGCTTGTACGGGTGACGAACGGCTCTTCGCGTGTGCTTCACGGTGCAGAATTCGTGTCGCCGAAGCAACGCGAATTCACTTCCCGCGGTACATACCCCGTGTAACACGGCACTCATCAACCAGGTGCTCTACAGGAGGAAAGAGAACACAAGCTGTAAGGGCCGGACGGGCCCTCGCCGCACTCGCTGGCGCCGGGCTCGCACTCTCGGCCTGCGGCACCGGAGGAGCCGTCTCCCACGCTCGCGCGGCGTGCGTGAAGGTCGACGCCGCGCTCGTCCTCTACGCCAAGAGTGAACGGCCGGGTCTCTCCGCCGCCACGAGGAGCGCATTGGCCGCTCGAGCGATGGCCACCATCCTCGCCGCGACCCCCGAAGCGGCCGCGGCGACCTCCGCCGACGGCAGTTGGAACCCACTCATGACCACGATCGGCGAAGCCCAACGGGTGCCGATCCGCGATCTGGTGTCCTCGCTGACGCGCCTGTGCGCGGTGGCCAACTCCTCGCAGCCCTATCTCTGATTTCTCTGATTCTCTGATCCTCGCCCGGCTCTAGGAGACTGTTGAATAATTCGGCTCTGAAAGCCGAGTTTTCTTGCACGGGTCGTCGAGAATTGAAGGGTGCAAGGACTCAGCGAACCCAACCGTGAACTGCTCGATGCGGCGGCACAC
>JAJYGN010000058.1 GCA_021790675.1 Actinomycetes bacterium | reverse complement strand
ACCATCGGACTGCTGCTGGTGGTGCCGTCGGTCCTCATGGGCCTGCTGGCCTGGATCCTCGAGCACCGTCGCGAGACCTTCGACGCCATCGGACCCCCCCTGCTCGGAATCTTCCCGCTCGTCGTGATGTTCCTCGTCACCTCGGTCGCCACGTTGCGCGAGCGCACGAGCGGCACCCTCGAACGCCTCCTCACACTGCCGCTGAGCAAGGCGGAGTTCGTCCTCGGCTACGCGCTGTCCTTCGGCCTCGCGAGCGTCGTGCAGGCCGCGCTCGTCTCCGGTCTGTCGTTTTGGGTCTTCGGACTGCACGTGGCGGGATCGGCGTGGTTGATCTCGCTGATCGCGGTGGAGGACGCTCTCTTGGGCACGGCCATGGGCCTCGCGCTCAGCTCGTTAGCGGCGACCGAGTTCCAGGCGGTGCAGTTCATGCCCGCCTTCATCTTGCCCCAGACGCTGCTCTGCGGACTCTTCGTGCCGCGCGAGCAGCTGCCCACGGCGCTGCACTGGCTCTCGGACGTGCTGCCGATGTCCTACGCCGTCGACGCCACGCGCCACCTCAGTGACCCCGTGTCTTCGGGTGGACGATGGATCCTCGACGCGGGGGTCATCTTCGCCTTCGTCGTCGTCGCTCTGGCGAGCGGGGCCGCCACGCTGCGGCGTCGGACCCGCTGACACGCCGAGAGTCGTTCAGAGAACGCGCAGCTGGGTCTTGTAGCGCTGACCGTTCTCCACGTACAGGGCCGCGCCCTCGGCGATGGCCGCCTGGTCGCTTGCGCCTTCCTTGATCGTCGCAGGCACGCCCACCGCCAGGGCGCCCTCGGGCACCAGGGTGCGGTTGCGCACCACCGCGCCGGCCGCCACCGTGGCGCCCGTGTGGACCTCGGCGTGGTGTAGGACGACCGAGGAGCTGCCCACGAGCGCGCCGTCGTGGATGACGCATCCCTCGAGGTGGGCGTTATGGCCGACCACGCAGTCGCTGCCCACCACCGTCGGGAACTCCTCGACCGCGTGCACAATCGTCCCGTCCTGGATCGACGTACGTTCGCCCACGATGATCGTGCCGTAGTCGCCGCGCAGCACCGCGCCCGGCCAGATCGACGAAAGCGCCCCGATGCGCACGTCGCCGATCACCACGGCGTCGGGGTGGACGAAAGCGTCGGGGTGCACCGCGGGTACCCGCTCACCCAGGGCATAGATCGGCATGGTCTCCTCCTAGTGGGTCAGCCACGAAATTAACTGGTAGAGGCGCCAGATCAAGTAGATGATCGTCACCACGATGAAAAACCGCCACCGCCAGGGCATCGGCTCGCGTGCCGGCTCAGTGACGCTCTGACCACACACGTCGCACGTGTCGCCCTCGACGGGCCGGTCACAGTTCTCACACCACGAGGCCACTAGTCGATCCTGACTCGCACCTTCAGTGGCGTCGAACCCAGCTCGAAGCGCTCGCGCAGGCTGCGCTCCACATAGCGAAGGTAGGTGGCCGGCAGCCGTCCCGAGACGAAGAGCGTGAAGGTCGGTGGCTCGCTCGCCCCCTGAACGGCGTAACGGATCTTGCCGGTGGGCGCGGGCTGCTTGATCTGCAGGTCGCGGATCGCGCGATTGAGTACGCCAGTGGGCACACGAGTCGCGTAGTCCGCGGCGGCCTCGCCGAGGGCCGGCAGCAGCTTGTGCACGCCGCGCCCGGAAATGGCCGTGGTCTTGATGACCGGGGCGCTGCCGAGAAACGCGAGACGGTCACCGAGCCTGGCGAGGACCTGGGGGCGCTCCTCGGTGGGGATCAGCTCCCATTTGTTGAGAACCACGATCGCCGGGCACCCCGCGCCGGCGATGCGCTCTGCCAGGCGCTGGTCCTGGCCGGTCACGCCGATGGTCGCGTCGATGACCAGCACCGCGATGTCGGCGCGGTCGAGCGCTTCGAGGCTGCGCAGGACCGCGTAGGTCTCCAAGCCCGCCTCGGTCTTGGCGCGCCGGCGCATGCCTGCGGTGTCGATAAAGCGGATCAGCCCTTGGTTGGTCTCCACGACGGTGTCGATGGCGTCGCGCGTGGTGCCCGGCATGTCGTGGACCACCGAACGCTCCTCGCCGATGAGCTGATTGAAGAGGGTGGACTTGCCCACGTTGGGCCGGCCGACGATCGCCACGCGCAACGCGCCGTCGTCGGGCTCCTCCAAAGGGGTCTCGTCGGCCTCGTCGGCCAGGATCAGGCGGTCCACGATGGCGTCGAGCAGGTCGCCCGCACCGCGCCCGTGCAGGGCGCTGATCGTGAACGGCTCGCCCACGCCCAACTGGAGGAACTCCCAACTCTGGGCGTCGTGGTTCGCGTCGTCGACTTTGTTGGCGACGAGCAGGATCGGTCGACCGCTGCGCAGGGCCCAGCGCGCCGCCTGCAGGTCCTCGTCGACGACGCCGGTCGTTACGTCGACGACCAGGATCACCAGGTCTGCCGCGGCGAGCGCGGTCTCGGCCTGCTGAGAGACCTTGGACTGAAGGTCATCACCACTGGTCGTCCAGCCTCCCGTGTCGATGACGTCGAAGGTGATCCCGCGCCACTCGACCTCGACGCTCTTGCGGTCACGAGTCACGCCGCGATGCTCTTCAACCACCGCGACTCGCCGTCCCGCCAGGCGGTTGACCAGCGAGCTCTTGCCGACGTTGGGCCGGCCCACGATGACGACCTGCTTGCGCTTCATCGTGCTGCCATGACCGGGGACGAGATCTCCTCGAGCACGCGACGCAAGTCGAGGCCCGTGGTTGGCACCGTGCGCACGCGACGGGGCAGGTCCTCGAGGGTCAGCCCGTCGAGGAAGCGCCCCTCGTTCACGCACACGTCAGGGATCAGGACCGTGGTGTCGAGGGTCATCTCGCCCAGGGCCCTTGTCAGGTCCGCTCCGGTCAGAAGACCGGCCACCTTGATGTTGCCGCCGAAGTACTGGTTAGCCACGGGGCGCACCTCGACGTGGGAGTAGCCCACCGTATCGAGCAGATCGCGCAGGATCGGCGCGGCGTACTCGCCGGTGACGATCGTCACCGACTCGCCTCCATCACCCGCGCAGGACCCGCGCGCCGCGCGGTATCCCCATGCCGGCGCGCCGTCGACGCTCTGGAAGAATCCCGTGCCCAGCGTGTCCATGACAACCTCGTCGAGGAAGCTCTGGCGAAACGCCGCCACCAGGCCGATGCCGTTCTCGGCCTGGTCCAGGGAGTCGAAGTAGGAGGGCTCGCGCGGGTCGATCCCGGCGACCAGGTAGAACTCGTCGCTCGCATTGATAGAAACGGCAAGGCCCATCTCGCGCACCAGGTCGTGGTAGCGCTCGGCGAGGCCGACCACGACGACCGCCTCGTCGCGGGTGTGCGGACGCATCGACTCTTCGAGAGAGAAGTCGCTCACTCCCACCGGCACCAGCGCCAGCGAGGCCAGCCCGGGGTACGTCGTCACGACGTCGTCGAGGGTGCGCTCAAGCTCGGCACCGTCGTTCACGCCCGGACACAGCACGACCTGGCCGTGGACCTCGATGCCCGCGTTGAGCAGTTCGCGTAGCCAGCGCAGGCTCGTGGCCCCGCGCGGGTTGCGCAACATCTCGGCGCGCAGCCCGGGATTGGTGGTGTGGATCGACACGTAGAGCGGCGACAACCGCTCCTCGATCACGCGCTCGAGGTCGAACTCGGTAAAGCGCGTCAGCGTTGTGTAATTGCCGTAGAGGAAGGAGAGGCGAAAGTCGTCGTCCTTCACGTAGAGCGAGCGACGAAGGCCCTTGGGTAGCTGGTAGATGAAGCAGAACGTGCAGTGGTTGTCGCACGTGCGGATCCGGTCAAAGACCGCCGAGTCGATCGACAGGCCCAGGGGCGCCCCGGCGTCCTTTTCGATGACGACCTTGCGGGCCAGATCGCTCCCCTCGCGCTTGACGAGCAGCACGACACGCTCACCGTCGACCAGCTGCTGGTATTCGATGATGTCGGTCGGCTCGCGGCCGTTGATGCTGACGAGCTCGTCACCGACGGCCAGATCCACGCTCGCGGCGGGCGAGTCAAAGGAAATCGAGGAAATGCGGGCGCCCGACACCCCGCCAGCCTAATGGCGCGCGACGTCTCCTCACTAGGCTGGCTTCGTGAGTGTGGACAAGGTTGTTCTGGCCGCTCCAAGAGGGTTCTGCGCCGGCGTCGAGAAGGCCATCAAGGCCCTGGACTGGATGACGCGGATCTTCGAAGCCCCGGTGTACTGCTACCACGAGATCGTCCACAATCAGTTCGTCGTCAGTCACTTCACCTCCCTCGGGGTCGTCTTCGTCAATGACGTCGCCGACGTGCCGCGCGGGGCGCCGGTCATGCTCTCGGCCCACGGCTCGCCCCCCCAGGTCATCGAGGCCGCGCGCCGCGGCGGCGGCACCGTCATCGACGCCGTGTGCCCCCTGGTGACCAAAGTCCACCACGAGCTCAAGGTGCGCGCGCGCAAGGGCTACACCATCCTCTACGTCGGCCACGAGGGCCACGAGGAGGCCGTGGGCACCATGGCGGTCGCCCCCGACTCGGTGCACCTGATCGAGACCATCGCCGACATCGACCGCCTGGCCGGGCTCGAGGGCCCTGTGGCGCTCCTCAGCCAGACGACGCTGAGTCTGGACGAGTGGCAGGACCTGCGCGACCACGCCCAGGAGGTCTTTCCCGATATCTGGATGCCGAATCGCAGCGACCTGTGCTTCGCCACCACCAATCGCCAGGCGGCGCTGCGCGCGATCGCGGCCGAGGCCGACGCCGTCATCGTCATCGGCTCAGCCAACTCCTCGAACACGGTCGCCCTGGCCACCGTGGCCCGCACCAGTGGGGCGTCGCGGGTCTTTCGCGTCAACGGCGTGCGCGACCTGCCCGACGACCTCGAGGGCGTCGTTGCAGTGACCGCCGGGGCCTCCGCGCCCGAATCACTGGTCAACGAGGTCCTCGACGCCCTCAATCCCCGCGACGGCGTGAGCGTGCGCACGGCCACTGTCGAGGACGAGTACTTCCCTCCCCCGCCCGAGCTTCGCGAGACCCTGCGCACCCTCGCGGCCCTGCTCGACGTGTGCCTGGCCGCACCGACGCGCTCGAGCTTCGACGCCGCGGCCGACCGTGAGTTCACCGCGGCCCAGGTTCTCTCGGCCATCAGCCGTTAATCCTGACGGGGAGGGCCCCACCGGTATACTCTCCATGTGAATTCCTTCCCGAGCATGGACGTCTCCACGCGTGAGCAGTGGATGGCCATCGTCGAGGAGACGATCTCCGCTCAGCCGCGCGTGGCGCGCCAGCTTTTGGACATGGTCCGGGGCCTCTCGAGCGTCACCGACGGATTCAGCGTCGATCAGATGGTGCACGCGCTGCAGACTGCCACGCGGGCCGAGCGCGACGGCGCGGACGAACAGGTGGTGGTCGCCTCGCTGCTCCACGACGTCGGCAAGCTGATCTCGGTGCCCAACCACCCGCGTATCGCCGCGGAGATCCTGCGTCCCTACGTGCGCGACGAGGTCTACGCGATGATCGCCTACCATCAGGACTTCCAGGGCCGCTACTACTACGAGTACCTGGGGATGGATCCCAACCTGCGCGAACAACACCGCGATCAGCCATGGTACGAGTTGGCCGAGCGCTTCGCCGATTCCTGGGACCAGACGTCCTTTGACCCCGACTACGACCACGAGCTCCTCGAACACTTCGAGCCGATGGTTCATCGCGTCTTCGCCCAAGCCCACTCACTCTAAGGACACCATGGCCAGCCACGACCTCGAGAAGCGCCGCCTCAGCAAATTGCGCCACTACGCCATCGAGCAGGCCATGGCCCAGCTCGAGGCCGAGCGTCCGGGTTACCAGCCGCAGCCGATCGTTGCTTCGATCTGCGCCTACGAAGAGGAGGGCAACATCGGCGCCGTCTTAGAGGCGATGCCCGAGACCATCAACGGCGAGCCCTACACGATCCTCGTCGTGGTCGACGGCGGCGAGGACAAGACCGCCGAAATCGCGCGCAGCTTCCCCAATGCGGTCGTCATTGAGTTCCCGGTGAACCTGGGACACGGCGTGGCGTTGCAGGTGACCTATCGCTACTGCATCGATCACAACGTGAAGTACGTCGTGACACTCGACGCCGACGGTCAGAACGACCCCGCCGAGATCCCCGACGTGCTGGCGCCCCTCTTGAACGACCAGGCTGACTTCGTGGTCGCCAGTCGCCGTCTGGGCCAGGACCGCACGTCCGACAAGTTTCGCAAGCTTGGGGTGCTGACCTTCTCGTTCATCATGAACCGCATGACCGGCGCACACCTCACCGACACCTCGACCGGCTATCGCGCGCTGCGTGTGACGATGCTCGCCGACGTCATCGACCGCCTGACACAAGAGCAGTACCAGACCGCTGAACTGCTCATCACCTGTCTCAAGCGCGGGTGGCGGGCCGCGGAGGTGCCTACCGTGTGGCACCCGCGCCAGTCGGGCACGACCAAGAAGGGCGCCAACTGGCTCTTCGGCTTTCGCTACGCCCGGGTTGTCTTTGGCACCTGGTGGCGAGAGCGCTAGCCCAACTGGTCGAGGGCCTCTTGGTAGACCCGCTCAAGTTCAGCACGTAATTCTTCGCTCTTGGCCGTGATCGCGCGGCGCGAGACCCGCCCCTGGCCCTCCGTCGAGGGAGGGGCGATCGGCGCACCGATCACGATGCGAATCCGCGCCGGGCGGGGCAGCCACTTGCCTGACGGCATCGCCTTCTCTGAACCGCCGACCCCGACGGGCACCACCGTCGCGCCGGTGCGCGCGGCCACGAACATGGCGCCGTCGCGCAACTCGGCGACCGCACGGCCCTCTTTGCGAGTTCCTTCGGGAAAGAGCACTAGGGCGTGACCACGACGCAGCACCTCTTCGGCCAGGGCCATGCTCTCGCGATCCGCGCTGCCGCGCTTGACGGGAAAAGCGCCCAAATGTAGAAGCAGAATTCGCAGGGGCGCGAACTTGAAAATACCGTCCTTGGCCATGAAGAAGACCTTGCGCGACGAGATGAACAAGGTGAAGGCGAAGTCGACGTTGGAGCGGTGAATCGGCGCGATCAGCACCGGGCCGACCAAGGGAATGTTCTCCTTGCCGGTGACGCGCGGGCGATAGAGCACGTAGGAGAGGAACGTGAGCAGTCCCGCCACGAGGCGATAGACCACGGTCTTGTTCTCGTTTATCTCGAGCGTTGCGCTGTCAGACATCGGATGATCTCTCCCACCACGTCCTCGACGGTTCGATCCGTCGTGTCTATCACCGTCGCGTCGTGCGCCTGGCGCAGAGGCGACGCGGCGCGACTCGAATCCACCTGATCGCGTCGGGCCACCGAGTCCGCGTCCTCGTCTCCTCGACGCCGACTGCGCTCCTCGAGTGAGGCGGTCAGGTAGATCTTGAGCGTCGCGTCGGGAAAGACGACCGTCGTGATGTCGCGTCCCTCGACGACGGTGCCTACGGGCTGGGCGTCCGCCCACTCTCGCTGACGACGCACCATCGCGCGACGAACCTCGGGGTTGGCCGCCACCACGGAGACGGCGAGGTTGGTGGTTTCGCTGCGAATCTCGTCCTCGACGTCGCGGCCGTTGACTGTCACGCGCGGCAACGTGGTGAGCGTGACCGAATTGGCCAGCTCGGCCAGCGCGCCGGCGTCATGCACGTCGAGACCGCGAGCCAGTGCCTCGACCGTCACCGCGCGATACATGGCGCCGGTGTCGAGGAATGACCAACCGAGGGCGCCGGCCAGGGCCCGCGCCACCGTGGACTTGCCCGAGCCCGCCGGTCCGTCGATCGCGATGACCGCCTCGCTCATTGCAGGGATGCTAGATCGTCGAAGAACGCCGGGTAGCTCGACGACACACTGTCCGCGCCGCCGATCACTCCCCCGCGACCGGCGCTGGCGGCGATCGCGGCGGCCATGACCATGCGGTGATCGAGTTCGACATCGAGGCTGAACGACGCGAACGCCGCGGCGGTCCCAAGGCCGAGGACGAAGAAGTCATCGCCGTCGCTCCAGGTCTTACACCCCAGCGCCGTCGCCAGGGCAATCGAGCCCGAGAAGCGGTCGGACTCCTTCACCCGCAGTTCGCCGACGTTTCGAAAAGTGCTCACCCCCGTGGCCGCGGCAGCGGCCACGGTGAGAACCGGCACCTCGTCGACCGAAGGGATCTCCGCGGCCAGAATCTCGGTCCCGACCAATGATGAGCTCGCCACGTGCAGCGAGCCGTCGTGCCACGCAATGTCGGCCCCCATGCGCTCCAGTACCCCCACGAAACCGATCCGCTCGGGAGCCGTGTCAATCGGCTCGATCTCGATGACCGCGTCGCGATGGATCGCACCCAGAACGGCGAAGAACGCCGCCTGAGACGGGTCACCGGGCACGCGCCAGTGCTGGGACGTGGGCCTGCCCGGAGAGACCACCACCTCACGGCCCGTCGCGGTCTCGACACTCGTGAGATGGATCCCGCACCTGCGCATCATGTCTTCGGTCGTCGATCGCGTGCGTGGATCTTCACGAACACTCGTCGCTCCGTCGCCGACCAGACCGGCGAAGAGGATCGCAGACTTGACCTGGGCGCTGGCGATCGGCACGTCGTAGGAAATGGCCCGCAACGGTCGCGCCCCAAGTACCGTCAGTGGCGCGGTCATCGCATCACCACGCCCGGTCACCTGCGCTCCCATGAGCCGCAACGGCCGCGCGACGCGGTCCATGGGACGACGAGAAAGCGACGCGTCCCCGACCAGACGGTGTTCGCCGGGGATTCCGGCGACGATGCCCGCGAGAAGTCGCATCGTGGTGCCCGAATTGGCGCACTCGAGAACCTCGCTAGAGGTCCTCAGCCCGCGGCGTGGCCCCTCGACGACGACCACGCCGTCACGCGTATCGACGCTCGCACCCAGTTGCGCCATGATCTGGGTGGTGGCGGCCACGTCCTCGCCCCGGGAGAGACCTTCGATGTGCGAGGTTCCGCGCGCCAGGGCGCTCAGCATCAGCGCCCGGTGCGACGCGCTCTTATCACCCGGTACGCGCACCACCCCGCGCAGACGAGCCGCCGCGAGGACCTCACGCGTCGTCATGTCTCCTCCGCGACCACGAAGCCCTGGCTAACCAACTCCTCTATCAGACGATGAGCCTGTTCGGCGTCGACGGCCAACAGCAGCGTGCCGCTGACGCCCTCGATGCCGTGGGCGATCTCGATGTCGTAGATGTTCACGAGAAGCTCGGAGGCGGCGCGCGTCACCCGCGCCAGCTCACCGGGCTGGTCCGAGACGCCCACGCGCAGGTAGGTGAGGTTCTCCGCGTTGAGGGCACGCCCGGGCAGCATGCGTCGCGCGTGTGACGCGTCGTGGAGAGTATCGGCGATCGCCGCACGCTGGCTGGTGGATATCGCGTCGCGTAGGCGGCGCAGGCGCTCTTCGAGAGAGTCGAGCGTCGCCACGACGGCCTCACGGTTCTCAATCAACACATCGGGCCAGATTGACGGGTCGCCCGCCGCGATGCGCGTCATATCGCGGAATCCTCCGGCGGCGAGCTGGAGCAAAACTGCGTCTTGCTCGGCAGCCTCGGCGGCCTCGTTCATCAACGCCCCGGCCAGCAGGTGCGGAACGTGGCTCGCCAGGGCCACCAAGCGGTCATGGTCGCCCGCCGCGATCGCCACGACGTTCGCGCCGAGCTCACGCAGGATGCCGTGCAGGCGCGTGTAGGTTGCGGGGCGGGTGTGATCCGTAGGAGTCAAGACCCACGTGCAGCCGCGGAACATGTCGGCGCGCGCAGCGCGCCAGCCACGCTGCTCTGAACCAGCCATGGGGTGCCCGCCCAGGAACCGCGGATCCTCCAGCCCGCCGACTATCGCGCCCTTGACCCCGGCGACGTCGGTGACGATCAGCTCCGGCGAGGACGCACCCGCGAGGACCTCGCGCGCGACCTCCAGCACCGTGCCGGCGGGCGTGGCGATCACCACTAGAACAGTTGCGACCTCGAGGCCGCCCTCGTCGAGTAGACCAGCACTGCGAGCCTCGGTCACAACCGACTCGTTACGGTCCTCACCCGTCACGCGCCAGCCGCGGGCTCGTAGGGCGAGTGCGATCGAGCCACCGATCAGGCCGACACCGATGACGTGGGCGTGGCGGCTATTCGGGGAGATCATCGCGCAGGCTCTGCGCGTTGCGCAGGTACACGTGGTGCATCCGCGGGCGTTCGCGCGTGGTCGTGACGTGCATCAGCACCCGGATGCAACGGCGCATAGACCCCGGCACGTCGATCTCGCTCGCACACAGGAGGGGAATATCACCAAAGCCGATCGAACGTGCCGCCGTGGCCGGAAACGCCGAGGTGAGATCGGGGCTTGTCGTGAAGATCACGCTCACCACGTCGTCGTGACTGAGCTCGTTGCGCGCCATCAACTGGGGCATCAATTCGACCACCGCCTCGGCGATTGCCTCGGGGGTGTCCTCGTCGCAGGTCGTGGCACCCCGCAATCCTCGCAAAGCCGGCATTGTCATGCAGGCATCGTAGAGGCGATGTCGTCACTCAGGCCAACCACGTCCATCAGACGGCGGACCTCGGCCAGGGAGAGTTGGCGCGAGGCCCCCGGCGAGAGCGTGGCGTCCTGGATCGGACCGATCCGAGTGCGCACCAGCCGGGTCACCTCGTGGCCGACAGCCGCGCACATTCGTCGCACCTGACGATTGCGGCCCTCGTGGATCACAATGCGCAGCAATCCCTCGCTCACTCGACTCACCTGAGCCGGACTCGTGGGACCGTCGTCGAGATCGACTCCCTCGCGCAGGCGTCGGATCGCCGCGGGAGAAGGATCACCCTCGACGCGCACCAAGTACTCCTTGGACACACCCGCGCTCGGGTGTGTCAAGAGGTGTGCGAGGCGACCGTCATTGGTCAGGATGATCAGCCCCTCAGTGTTCATGTCGAGTCGTCCCACCGGAAAGATTCGCACCGGCGAGGCGACGAGATCGAGCACCGTGGGCCGGCCCTGCGGGTCGAAGGCCGTGGTGACCACTCCGGCGGGCTTGTTCAGAAGGAAGTAGACAGCCGCCGGCGCCGTCGGTGCCATTTTGCCGTCGACGCTGATGAGCTGACGGGTGGGGTCCACCCGATTGCCGAGCTCGGCCACGCGACCGTCGATGGTGACACGTCCCTCGCGGATCAAGTCCTCGCAGGCTCGCCGCGACCCGTACCCGGCGCGGGCGAGCGTCTTTTGGAGCCGCTCGCCTTCGTGCTCGACGTCGTTCAACTAGACCCCTCGACCGAGGCCGCGTCGGCCAACTCGGCCGCTAGTTCACGCGCGACGTCGACGGCAGGCATGAACTCCTCGATCGCCGGCAACTCCACCAGCGAGGCCAGTCCCAGACGATCGAGGAACAGCTCGGTCGTCCCGTAGAGGACGGGCTGGCCGGGTCCGGCGGCGCGGCCCTGCTCTTCGATATAGCCGCGTTGCTCGAGCAAGCGCGTCACGCCGTCGACGTTCACTCCGCGCAAAGCGGAGATCTGGGTGCGGCTGATCGGTTGGCGGTAGGCGATGATCGCGAGGGTCTCCAACGCCGCCGAAGACAGACGGTGCGACACGTCGCGGTTGGCAAAGCGGGTCACCCACGCCGCCACGTCCGGGGAGGACTGCATGACCCAGCCACTGGCGAGCTCGGTATAGACGAAACCGCGCCGCTCCGAGACCGCGAGTTCGCGAAGTCCCTCTAGGACGAGACGCACCTCGGCGGCGTCAACGTCGGCGACATCGGCGAGCTCTTCGACGCTAATGGGCTCGATCGCCACCGTGAGCATGGCCTCGAGCTTCTGGGCCAGGGAGAGTTCATCCCTCATAGCTGTCGATACCTTCCTCGTTGAGTGCGTCAGCGTCGCCGATCCATTCGATCGCCACATCGCCAAAAGTAGAGCCCTGGCCCAGGTTCACGTGGCCGAGCTTGCACAACTCGAGTAGCGCCAGGAAGTGGACGATGACCTCAATGCGTGTCGCCAGCGACGCCGTGAGGTCGCGAAACGAGATGTGCCCGACGAGCGGGAGCCGCTCGGCGAGCACCAGTACGGTCTCGGCGACGGTGACCTGATCAACGGTCACGTGGTACAGGCGCACCGCGGGAATCGGGTGTTCCTCGATGCCACGCAGGTACGCGGCGGCCAGGCGGGCGGGCGTGACGCCGGCGAGCAGGTCGGGAGGGGTCACGACGAAGCCGTCGTCGATGCCGCGCAAACGAGGAAACGACCGTCCGGCGCGCTCCAAGAGCGACACGAAGGCGTCCGCCAGTCCCGCGTAGGTGCGCAACTCCAGCAGGCGCGCGAGCAAGACATCGCGCTCCTCCCAGCCAATGAACTCCTCATCAGGTTCGCTCGCGTCGCGTCCGGGCAGCAGGTTCCGACTCTTCATCTCGAGCAGAATCGAGGCGATGAGAACGAATTCGGAGAGCTCATCCATCTCGATCGTGCGCGAGGCGTCACGCAACCTGGCGATGAACTCATCGACGATCGGGGCCAGAGCCACGTCGACCACGTCCATTTCGTGACGACTGATGAGCTCGAGGAGCAATTCCATCGGGCCGCTGAAGGACGGCGTCGTCACGACGTAGGTCACGGCGCCATGCTACCGGAGGGGCCCGTCGGCACTCATCTACGATGGACCAATGCGAGTCTTCTCCGGGATCCAGCCCACGGGCGCGATGCATATCGGCAACTATCTGGGCGCGATCAAGCAGTGGGTGGCGATGCAGACGACCGGGTCCGTCTACTGCGTCGTTGACCTGCACGCGCTCACCCTCGAGACCGAGCCCGCGCTGCGCCGCGAGCAGACTTTGGACGCTTTCGCGAGCCTGCTCGCGGCGGGCCTTGACCCCTCGGTCGGACCGGTCTTCCTCCAGAGCCGGGTTCCTTACCACGCGCAGATGAACTGGCTGCTCGAATGCGTGACCAGCTTCGGCGAGCTCGGGCGCATGACCCAGTTCAAGGAGAAGGCCGAGCGCCAGGTGGGTCACCGCGTGGGTCTCTTCACCTATCCCGTGCTGATGGCCGGTGACATCTTGCTCTACGAGACCAACCAGGTGCCCGTCGGCGACGACCAGCGCCAGCACATCGAGCTGGCGCGAGAGATTGCCATCCGCTTCAACAACCGCTACGGCGACACGTTCGTGGTGCCCGAGGCCGTGCTCCCCGCGGTCGGAGCGCGGATCATGGACCTCCAGGAACCGACTCGCAAGATGTCCAAGTCCGTGTCGAGTCCCCTGGGGACGGTCTACATGTTCGATGGTCCCGCCGACGTGGAGAAGAAGATCATGAAGGCCGTCACCGACACCGACGGCGAGGTTCGCTACGACCCCGACGCGAAGCCGGGACTGTCGAACCTGCTCGAGATCTTCTCCGCGTTGAGCTTTGAGTCACCCGTGGACATCGCCGCGCGCTACCAGCGCTACGGGGATCTCAAGCGCGACGTCGCCGACGCGCTGAACGCCGAGCTCGCACCCCTGTCACGCCGCTACCGGGAGCTGCGCTCCGAAGAGGGCGAGAT
Organism: Actinomycetes bacterium; assembly: GCA_021790675.1. Classification (GTDB taxonomy): domain Bacteria; phylum Actinomycetota; class Acidimicrobiia; order Acidimicrobiales; family RAAP-2; genus RAAP-2. The sequence continues at coordinate 31,781 of JAJYGN010000058.1, read as the reverse complement.
CGAGCGCGTCATCGACGAGGGGACGGCTACGGCCGCCGCGATCGCCGCGCCGGTCTATCACCGCGCGGCCCACGCCATGGGCCTTCTTTAGAAGAGCCGGCCGAGCCACCAGCTCTGCAGGCGCGTGAACACGTCAGCGCCCACGTGGAAGGTCAGCGAATCGGCGATGATCAGCACCATCACCAGCGGCAGGGCCATTGCGCGAAAGCGGTAGTAGCCGGCCAGGTGGCGCTGGGGCAAGAGTCGCTCAATGATCGCCGAGCCGTCAAGTGGCGGGATGGGCACCAGGTTGAAGACCCCGAGCGTGAGGTTCACGAGCCCGAGATACATCCCGAACGTCAGCAACATCGCGGACTGGATCGAGTGCAGAGCAATCTCGCAGAGCACGAAGCCCACCGCGCTCAGCACGAAGTTGACCAGCGGTCCCACGAGCGCAACGTAGAGCGACTGGCGGCGCGGGTTGCGCAGCCTCGCGAAGTTGACCGGCACCGGCTTGGCGTAGCCAAAGCCCGGCAGCCCCGAGAAGATCAAGAGCATCGGCAGCAGGATCGAGCCAAAGGGGTCGATGTGACGAATCGGGTTCAGCGTCAGGCGATGCTGCTCCTTGGCCGTCGGGTCGCCGAAGAGGTAGGCGACGTAGCCGTGGCTCACCTCGTGCAGGACGACCGAAGGGATGAGCGCGGCCAGTAGGTAGACGTAAGTACTCATAACCTCACTCGTGGGCGCGCGGATGCGCGTTCTCGTACTCTCGTTGCAACGACGCCACCGACACCGCGGTGTAGAGCTGGGTGGTGGCGATGGACGCGTGGCCCAGCAGCTCTTGGACCACTCTAATGTCGGCGCCGTGGGCCAGCATATGCGTGGCGCAACTGTGGCGAAAGACGTGCGCACTGATGCGTGAGCGTTCGATGCCAGCGGCCAGGGCGTGGCGCTCGACCACGAGGCCCACGCCCTGGCGCGAGAGCGGGCCGCCGCGGGCGTTGAGAAAGAGCCGGGTGGTGGCACGCGGGCGCAGTTCTGTACGCCCCCCAGGGGCGAGATAGTCGCGCAGGGCCGCTTCCAGCACCGAGCCCATGGGTACGAGGCGCTGTCTAGAGCCCTTTCCTGTCACCCGGATCAGTTTCTCGTCGAAGTCGAGGTCACTGAGGGTCACACCCGTGGCCTCCGAGACCCGCACACCGGTGCCATAGAGCAGCTCGAGCAGCGCCCGGTCGCGCTTGTCGATCGCCGTCTCGCTCGCCAAGGCATCCAGCAGGCTGGTGATCTCCTCCTCAGCAAGGGGCTTGGGCAGTCGTCGGCCGCGGCGGGCGCTGCGAACCCGCGAGGTCGGATCGTGCTCGAGATGGCCCTCCTCGACGAGGAAGGCGAACCATCCGCGTAGGGACGACGTCGCGCGCGCCGACGAGCTGGCCGCTCGCGTTTCGCGCAACTGGCCGAGGTAGCGCTCCACGTCGTCCTCGGTGACCTCAGCCAGGTGCAGGGACTCGTTGCTCAACCACGCGAGGAACGCCTCACCGTCGCCGCGATACGCCGCCAGAGTGGCGATGGCACGGCCCTTCTCGACGCTCATCCAGTGGACGTACTCGCCCAGCAAGCGCTCGTCGTCAGTCAAAGAATGTTCCGTAGACGCGATTGAGCGCCGCAGCCATCGTGGCGTCGATCGCCGGCTCACCCGCCAGCACCTCGCGAAGCCGCTCGGGACTGAGCCACTCGGTCGTCGCGGCGCTCTCCTCGGGACCCTCGGGCCGGCGATCGAGCTCTCGCAGGTCACGGGCCTCGTAGATCAACATGAGCTGGTCTGTCCAGCCGGGCGAGACCATCAGGCGCGCGAGCAAACGCCAGGTCGCCGCCTCGCAGCCCATCTCTTCGCGCAGTTCGCGTTGGGCGGTGGCGAGGGCATCCTCGCCGACCACGTCGCAGGTGCCGGCCGGGATCTCGAGTGTGGTGCGATCCATCGTCGCCCGAAACTGGCGCAGCACGCCAATCTCACCGGCGTCGTTGATCGCGAGGATCGCCACCGCCCCGCGATGGCGCGCCACGTCTCGCTCGAAGGCCTGCCCGCCGTGGGCGACGCTGACGCGTTCAACGTCAAAGACGTAGGAGTGAAGTAACGGCACACTGGACGTGACGCGAAACCCGTCGCTCACAGCGACAGATCGACCGAGGCGGGGTTCAAGATGTGCGGTTCGCGGCCCTCGGCGCGCGCGAGCGCCGCGGTGATCAAGCCAAGGAACAAGGGGTGCGGTCGGTCCGGACGCGACTTGAACTCCGGATGAGCCTGGGTGCCGACGAAGTAGGAGTGCTCGGGCACCTCGACGAACTCGACGAGGCGACCGTCGGGCGACGTGCCCGAACAACGCATGCCGGCCTCTTCGAACTGGGCGCGATAGCGCGAGTTGAACTCGTAACGGTGCCGGTGGCGCTCGGAGACGACAGTCGATCCGTAGAGGCCCGCCACCACGGATCCCTCGTCGAGCATTGCCGGATAGGCGCCCAATCGCATCGTGCCGCCCAAGTCGGCGATGTCCATCTGCTCGGCCATCAGCGCGATGACCGGGGCCGACGTCGTCAGGGAGATCTCGGTCGAGTGCGCGTCGGTCATGCCGAGTTGGTGTCGCGCGAACTCGACGACCATCACCTGCATGCCCAGACAGATGCCCAGGTAGGGGATGTCGTTCTCTCGAGCGATGCGCGCGGCGGCCACCATGCCCTCAAAGCCGCGCTCGCCGAAACCGCCCGGCACGATGATCGCGTCCAGACGACGCAGTCGGTCAGCGTCGATCTCCGAAGGCACGCGTTCGGCCTCGAGCCACTCGACAGTGGTCTTAGCCCCCACTGCGTAGCCGGCGTGGCGAATCGCCTCGTTGACTGAGAGGTAGGCGTCGGGCATGGTCACGTACTTGCCCACCACGCCGACGCGCAAGGTCGTAGAGGTCCCGTTCACTCGGCGAACGACTTCCTGCCAGGCTGACAGGTCGATCGGGTGGTCGGCCACGTCGATGCCCAGCGTCCTAAGGACGATCGCGTCAAGTCCCTCGTCGAGCAGGTTGATCGGAATGTCGTAGATGCTGGGCGCATCGACGCACGAGATGACCGCCTCGATGGGCACGTCGCACAGCAGGGAGATCTTGCGCTTCAAGCCGTCCGAGATGGGCTGATCGCTGCGACAGACGATGGCATCGGGCTGAATACCGCGCGAGCGCAGCTCGGTCACCGAGTGCTGGGTCGGCTTGGTTTTCTGCTCACCCGAGGGCGCGAGGTAGGGCACCAGGGTGAGGTGCACGTAGCAGACGTTGTCGCGACCGGCGTCTCGGCGGTATTGGCGGATCGACTCGATGAACGGCACGATCTCGATGTCGCCAACCGTTCCGCCGATCTCGACGATGACGACGTCGGCGCCGAGGGCTCCCAAGCGGCGGATGCGCTCCTTAATTTCGTCGGTGATGTGGGGAATCACTTGGACGGTCTTGCCCAAGTAGTCGCCGCGGCGCTCCTTGGCGATGACGTTCGAGTAGATCGAGCCCGTCGTGGTGTTGGACATCTTGGAGAGGGACTCGTCGATGAAGCGCTCGTAGTGCCCGAGGTCGAGATCGGTCTCTCCCCCGTCGTCGGTAACGAAGACCTCACCGTGTTCACCGGGGTTCATCGTGCCGGGATCAACGTTCAAGTAGGGGTCCAACTTGCACATCGTGACCTTGAGGCCCCGCGACTTGAGAAGGCGCCCGAGCGACGAGGCTGTCAGCCCTTTACCGAGCGAACTGGAGACGCCTCCGGTGACAAACACGAACTTGGTCACCTTGCCCGCACTCTCCACGGAAGCACATCCTAGTCAGGCGCTCTGACGCGTCGGACGTTTAACGCTGTTACAAAGATGTTTCGAGCAATCGGGTCGCGAGCGCGCGGGATTCGGCGGCGTCGGAGTCACCGGCCAGCATCCGGGCGATTTCGCCCACGCGGGCCTCGCCGGTCACCTCGCGCACCACCGTGCTGGTGCGGCCTTCGAGAACCGACTTCTCGACCACAAAGTGGTGCTGGGCGCGGGCGGCGACCGTGGCCAGGTGCGTCACCGCGAGGACCTGTTGTCGCGTGCCGAGTTCGGCGAGACACTCGCCGATCTGCTGGGCCACCTGGCCACCGAGGCCCGCGTCGACCTCGTCGAAGACCGCCACCGCGTCGTCGCCCACCGTCTCAAGGGCGATCGCCAGGAGAACTCGGCTCAGCTCACCGCCGCTCGCTACTCCCGACACCGAGCCCTCCGCCTGACCCACTCCGGCGCGAAAGAGCAGGTCGACGTCACCGCCGTCGACGCCATCAACCGTGACGCGCAGGCTGGCACCGGCGAGCGCCACGCGGGGCAACTGAGCGGCCAGGGCGCTCTCCAGAGCCCGCGCTGCCGCGCGGCGCGCGCCGAGCAGGCGGGCGCACTCGGCGGCCTCGCGCTGTTTCAGCCCTTCAATCAGGGAAGACAACTCGTCGCGCCGGATCGCGGCCCCTCGCAGCTCGTCCCGGCGTGCTGCGAATCGCTCCCGGGAGGCGAGTGCCTCGTCGAGCGTGCCGTACTTTCGCGCGAGGGTACTCAGCACCCCCACCCGGTTCTCGATCTTGTAGAAGCGCGCCTGGTCGACCAGGTCCGGATCGCATAGGCCAGCCAGGTCGCTGAGCGCCTCGCGAGCTCTTGCGAGGGCGTCGCGCATCGCCACGCGCGCAGACTCGTAGACCGCATCGCCTGGAATGGCCGCCACCGCGCCAGCCAGCTGGCCCAGTGCACTGGCCGGGCCGTCGTCGAGGCTCTCGACCACCCCCTGCAGCGCGGCCTGGCCATCACGCAGGCTACTGAGACGCTCGAGTTCGGCCAGGGCATCGGCCAATTCGGTCGGCGAGGAGATCCGCGCCTCGTCGAGCTCTCGCAGCTGGAAGTCCAAGAAGTCGATCTCACGCTCGCGTTCAGCGTCACTGCCTCCGAGACTGGCGAGCTCCTCGTGCGCCGCGCGAAGGTGCGAACGCGCTTCTTCCAACTCCTCAGTGGAAATCCCGGCGCTGGCGTCGAGCAGCGACCGCACTTCGGAGCGGCTGCGCAGGCGCAGCGAGTCGTGCTGGCCGTGGATCACGACCAGTGAACGTCCGAGCGCGCGGAGGGCCTCGGCGCTCGAGGGCGAAGCGTTGACCGAGCTGCGCAGTCGACCCGAGGACGTGGCCTCGCGCGCCAGCACCAACTCGTGGCCGGACAGGTCGCTGAAGAGGGCAGCGGCCCGCAGGTCGTTGCGTGCGCCGTGGCGAGCCGCCACGTCCTCGCCGAGACAGAGCATCAGCGCACCCAGCATGAGGGTCTTGCCCGCTCCCGTCTCCCCCGTAAGGACGTTGAACCCCGGCCCGAACTCGATGCGCGCGTCATCGATCACCCCGAGTCCGTGGGCGTAGAGCTCGATGAGGCGTGCGCTAGGCATGTCCCTCTCGCAGGCTCTCGCGCAGGCGAAAGCCCAGCTCGAAACTGCGTGTCGCCACGACGCGCACCGGCGTCGGACTCTTGGAGACCTCGATGGATTCGCCCGGCGCCAGCGTGCCGATGGAGCGCCCGTCGGCGACGATCTCGGCTGGCTTGTTCTGCGCGACCAGGCGGACGACTTTGTCGCCATCGACGACGATGGTGCGATCAATCGTGAAGTGCGGAGCGATCGGCGTGAGCATCATGACCTTCAGAGTGGCTTCGACGACGGGCCCTCCGGCGGAGAAGTTGTAGCCCGTACTACCCGTGGGAGTCGCGACCATGACTCCGTCGGCAGAATAAGTGAGGTATTCGTCGTCACCGACGAAACTCTTCACTCGGACCATGCTGCCGGCGTGGGCCCGCTCGAGGACCACCTCGTTCAGCGCGAAGTCGTCCAGGTGCCCTCCCGGGTGCGAGATGGAGAGCGCCAGGCGTTCAACCACGTGGTTGTGGCGCAGCGAGTGCTTGATGTCATCGACCAACTCCTCGGGCGGGACATTGAGTAAGAAGCCAAGTCGTCCCAGGTTGACAGCCAGGACGCGCGCTCCGAATCGATGGGCTAGGCGCGCGGCGCGCAGGAACGTGCCGTCGCCACCCAGGCTGATCACCAGATCGTTCTCGTCCAGGTCGGGAGGATCAGGGGCGTCGAGGAAGTACGTCTGGTTCTCGAGGCCCTCGTTGCCGAGGCGCTCGCCGACCTCTCGTGCGAGGGCGACCGCGTCTTCTCGATTGCTAAATGCGGTAAACAGCAGCCTCGCCACGTTCCTCCTCCGGGCCATCGTAGTGATCCCGTGGCGACCCCCCGGGATCAGTTCGGACGCAGCACCGGGCGGAGATTCTCGAGGGTCGCCGGGTTGTCGATCGTCGACGGCACCGCCATCTCGACGCCGTCGGCAATGGCTCGCATCGACTTGCGCAAGATCTTGCCCGAGCGCGTCTTGGGCAGAGCGTCCACGACGTTGACCTGGCGCAGGCTCGCTACCGCCCCCAACTGACCGCGAACCCGCTCGACCAGCTCGGACTCGATCGTCGCGTGATCGCGCGTAACGCCCGCCTTGAGAACTACGAGAGCCCTCGGAATCTGGCCCTTGAGTTCGTCCGCCACGCCGATGACCGCGCATTCGGCGACGTCGGGGTGGCCCGCGATGATCTCCTCGATCTCTCCCGTCGAAAGCCGGTGGCCGGCCACGTTGATGACGTCGTCCACTCGTCCCATCACGAACAGGTAGCCGTCGGTGTCGAAGTGGCCACCGTCACCGGTCAGGTAGTAACCCGGGTTCTGGGAGAGGTAGATCTCCTCAAACTTGGAGTCATCGCCCCACACGCCGGTCATGCAGCCGGGCGGCAGGGGCGTCTTAACCAGTATCAGGCCCTCGGTGCCCGCGGGAACCTCAACGCCGGCCTCGTCGAAGATCCGCACGTCAAAGCCGGGAACCGGCATCGTCGCTGAACCGGCCTTGGCGGGCATCGGTTCCAGTCCCATCAGGTTCGCGGCGATCGGCCAACCGGTCTCGGTCTGCCACCAGTGATCGGTGACCGGCACCTTCAACAGGTCACTCGCCCAGGTGAAGGTCTCCGGGTCGAGGCGCTCGCCCGCGAGAAAGAGATACTTGAACTCCGAGAGGTCGTAGCGCGAGACGAAAGAGCCCGTCGGGTCCTCTCGCTTGACCGCACGGAACCCGGTGGGCGCGGTGAAGAGCGTGCGCACGCCGTGTTCGGCGATGACGCGCCAGTACGCCCCAGCGTCGGGCGTGCCGACCGGCTTTCCCTCGTAGAGGATGGTCGTCGCACCCGTCAGGAGAGGCGCGTAGACAATGTAGCTGTGCCCGACAACCCATCCCACGTCAGAGGCGGCCCAGAAGACCTGGCCCGGGTGAGTGTCATAGATATTGGGCAGACTCCAGCGCAGCGCCACCGCGTGGCCGCCGTTGTCACGCACGACGCCCTTGGGCCGTCCGGTCGATCCCGAGGTGTAGAGGATGTACAGCGGATCGGTCGCGGCGACGGGTACGCAGTCCACCGCGCTCGCCGCGGACATGGCCTCGGACCAGGCCACGTCACGTCCTTGCACCAACGTCGCCGTCTCTTCGGGACGCTGGACGATGACGCAGTGCGCCACCGGGTGCGTAGCCTCCTCCAATGCGGCGTCAAGCAGCGGCTTGTAGGAGATGACACGGTTGACCTCGATGCCGCACGAGGCCGTCACGACCACCGTGGGCTGAGCGTCGTCAATGCGCTGGGCGAGCTCGTGGGCGGCGAAGCCCCCAAAGACGACCGAGTGAATCGCGCCAAGGCGTGCGCAGGCGAGCATCGCGACGACCGCCTCGGGGATCATCGGCATGTAGATGACGACCCGGTCGCCCTTGTTCACGCCGAGTCCGCGCAGGACGCCCGCGAAATGAGACACGTCGTGCAAGAGTTCGGCGTAGGTCAGACGCCGGATCACGCCGGTGACCGGGCTGTCGTAGACGAGAGCCAGTTGGTCTGCTCGACCGGACTCGACGTGTCGGTCGATCGCGTTGTAGCAGGTGTTCATCACGCCGTCGGCGAACCAGCTGTAACGCGGCGCGGCCGAGTCATCGAGAATGACACTCGGCTTCTCGTACCAGCTGATCAGTTCGGCCGCTTCGCCCCAAAAGGCCGTCGGATTCTCAACGCTGCGTTGCCACGCGTCGCGGTAGGCGCCCATCGCTTCCACCCCCTTCGCACCGTCGGTGCTGTTTCGCACTCTAGAGCGCGTATCCGAGGGCGCGGACGCGTCGCGGTGGGCCCAAAGTCCCTCGTGGAGCGGGCCAGGATCCTGCCCGGCCGACCCGCTCGCGCCGACCGCGCCCTTCGGGTCCTTCTCTTCTCGATGCGCCACCAATCAGATGGACGCAACAAAGGCTCGACTTCGACGCGGCCGCACCGTGGCCTACGATCCATTTGAGAGGAGGACGTCGACACCGTGGACAATTTCACGAACATCCGATACGAACGTCGCGACGCGACAATCACGATCACTCTCAATCGGCCCGAGCGGCGCAACGCGCTCACCCTCGCCATGATCGAAGAGGTAATCGCCGCTCTCAATCTCGCGAGTGAGAGCGACGCACTAGGCGTCATCCTCGCGGCCGCCGGGCCGGTCTGGTGCACTGGGCACGACTTTTCCGAGATGCTCGATGCCGACATCGAGAACGTGCGCCACTTGTTCTCGCGCTGTACGAAGATGATGGAGACGATCCAGGAGATCCCTCAGCCGGTCGTCGCCAAGGTGCACGCCCTCGCGACCGGGGCGGGATGTCAGCTGGTGGCGAGCGCAGATCTCGCCGTGGCGTCGTCGAGAGCGAGCTTCGCCACGCCCGGTGGTCGCGGTGGACTCTTCTGCACCACGCCCCTCGTCGCCGTCGCACGCGCGATTCCGCGCAAGCGCGCCCTCGAGATGGGCCTCACCGGTGACGCGATCAGCGCCGATACAGCCGCGCAGTGGGGACTCGTCAATACCGTGGTGGCCGACGTGGATCTCGACCAGGCCACCGACGAGTTCATGGCACGGGTCACCCGTGGCAGCGTCGAGTCACGCGCCATCGGTAAGGCCGCCTTCTACCGACAGATCGGCCTCAATCAACGCGACGCCTACGACGTCGCCGTCGAGGTGATGTCCCAGGCGAGCCTGATCCCCGACTCCCAGGAATCGATTCGCGCCTTCCTCGAAAAGAGGGCGCCCCGCTGGCGCTAACGCGTCAGCGGGGCGCCACCCTACGGCTGAGTGAGCGAATACGTCGCCCCAGGAGCGAACGTGGCGAGCAGGCCGGTCACGATCGGTGTGCCCAGGCCCGTCGGCATGTCGTAGCCACGTCCCGCGGCGAAACCCGCTCCGGTCGGGAAGGGCAGCTGATCGTTGCCCACCGTCACATCGTGGAAGTCCTTCGCGTAGGAAGACGTACCGGCGATCGCGTAAAGGCGCGGATTGAACTGGCCCAAGTCGCTCCCGCGCGCCTGGTTGAGGTCGGCGGTGATCGCCGCCCAGCTCGGCGCCGACTCGCTCGTGCCTCCGAAGAAGTAGAAGCCATCGTTCGATTCCCCGAGGAACCCAAGGTAGATCATCGTCGCCGTGTAGACCGAGGCGTTGAAGGAGACGTCAGAGGTCGTGCGCATCGACTGACCCGTGACGCCCTGCTGGTAGGTCGGCGCCGCGAAGATCGAGCTCGGGGCGCCACCCGTGGCCCCGAAGACGCCGTAGGTGCAGCCGAAGGGACAGGTCGTTGGGTCCGAGTCGTTCCAGGTGTACTCGCTCGAGTAGGCGTAGCTAGTCGAGTGCTTGCTCGACAGGGCCTTGACGAAGAGATCGGTGCCACCCACGGACGTGACGAATGGATCCGAGGCGGGGAAGAGAGCGTTCGCGCTGGCGTAGCCGTTCGACCCACCGTTGTCGCCCGCGGAGGCGAAGACACTCATGCCCTGGCCCGCCGCTCGCTGGAAGATCGTGTCGGCCTGACTGACCTGCAGGTTGTTCCCGCCACCGGCGATGGCGGCCTCGGGTGCCCCATAACTCATCGACATCACGTCACCCATGTGATTAGTGACGACGTAGTTCAGCGCATTGTTCAGCACGTTGCCCGCCGGCGACGCGGCGACAATCAGATTGATTTTGGCGCCCGGCGCCAATGCGTGCGCGGTTTGCACGTCAAGGCTCGTCTCCTCCGCCCAGCCAGCCTGGGTCGCATTCTTGAGAGGGTTAACCGTGGGCGAGCCGCCCGGGTAATAGATATTCACGGTCGTCGGCGGCAGGCCGAAGGCCGTGTCAAAGGTGTTCAGATCACTTTGGACTGTCGGGCTGCCGTAGGCATCGATGATCGCGATTGACTGGCCTGTGCCCGCCGCTTGGCCATCGATCGTCCAAGGGATCTGATACGCGGTGTGAATGACCTGGGGCGTGTAGCAAGCCAAGCCGAAGGTCGCCACGCAGTAGCCCGGCGTCAACGCAGCCACCGACGTGCTCGAGGTCGCTTGGACCGCAATTGGGTGAACGGTATAGGTGATCGTGGACGAACTCGTGCTCGCACCACCCACACCGCCCGTGAACGCCGCGGAGGCGAGTACCGACACTCCCGCTCCGACGACTGACAGCCAACCTCGTCTACGTAATCCAAACATGATTCCTCCCCGTCTGTGGTGCGCTTGTCAACTCGACATCACCTTATGATCGTCCCGCCGAGTCGTTCGACTCGCGGGTTGCGGCCCTGATGCTCCCTCGCGACCGCGAGATCGGACGTACGACCTTGTCCCCCGCACATTTAGGCTGGAGCCATGAAGTTGTCTTCCCTCGCGCAAGCCACAACTCGTACGGTGGGCTCGGCGATGCTCGGTATCGCCACCGTGGCGCTGGCGAAGCCCCACCCAGACGATCACTGGTCCACGAGCCCAAAAGTATCGATCCGGGCGGACTTCGCAGGAGAGTCTCGCGCGACGCTTGACGACGCCGACGCCGACGCCGACGCCGACACTGACATGGAGCCGCTCGCGGCCTGAGGCAGTGTCCGGCCACTCAGACCGCAACGACGCACCTCGTTAGGATCACGTCGTGGGAGACCCGTTTCACCGCGTCAGGATTGCCCTCGTAGCCCTCGGACTCGTGCTGGTCCTCGGGACCGTTGGCTACCTCGTGCTGGGATTCTCGCTCCTCGACGCACTCTTTCAGACGATCTCGACAATCACCACGGTGGGCTTTAGCACCTCGCGCGCGCTGGGCACAGGCGACAAAGCCTTCACGATGATCCTGATCCTGGGTGGTGTGGGCACCACTCTCTACGCCTTTTCAGCGGTACTGGAACTGCTGGTCGATGGACACATGAGAAGCCGTGTAAGGAGGCGTCGGGTGGACCGCGCAATTGAACGGATGAATGGTCACGTGATCGTGTGCGGGTGGGGGCGAGTGGGCAGCGAAGTCGCCCGCTTTCTCGTCAACGCCGGGCGCGACGTCGTCGTCATCGACCGCGACCCCGAACGCCTGGACGCCGTGCCCTACCCCACCGTTCTCGGCGACGTGACCGATGACGACGTCCTTCGTCGCGCCGGCATCGAACGAGCCGCGACCCTGGTCGCCGCGCTCGACACCGATGCGGACAACCTCTACCTCACGGTGGCGGGCAAGTCACTGCGATCAGACTTGCAGATCATCGCTCGAGCGCGCAGTCAGTCATCGGAACTCAAGCTCACGAGAGCGGGTGCGGACCGCGTCGTCAACCCCCAACAACTTGGCGGAGATCGAATGGCTTCCTTCGTCACCCAGCCCCACGTGGTGGACTTCGTCGACGTGGTGATGCACGACGGCAGCCTCCTCTTTCGCCTCGGCGAGACGAAGCTCGCCACCAACTCCGCGCTCGCGGGCAGGTCGCTGCGCTCCGCGCACCTGCGCGACGAGACCGGCGCGCTCGTTCTGGCGATCAGGCGCCCTGACGGCAGCTTCGTGACCAATCCAACGCCCGACGAGTCTCTGCTCGCCGGTGACGTGCTCATCAGCGTTGGCACTGACGACCAGCTGCGAGCGCTGGAGCAATTCGCCGCCCGCCACTGACGTCGCCTCGATTCGTCGGATGGTCCTGCGACGAGTTCACGAGCAGATTTCGCTAGCGTGCGCACGTGGGGCGCTCGTCGGACATCGCGATCCGAGAGATGATGTACGCGTGATCCGCCACGTCGTCGCCCTCCAACTCGCCGCCATCGATGTCACTGACCGTCGCCGTCAGGCCGAGGAAATTAAATCACGGCTGGAGGCTCTGGCAGATGTCGATGACGGTCTCCTTGACATCACCGTGCACTTCGACCTCGGACTCGTCGACTCGCACTGGCCGGTCCTGCTCGTCGTCGACTTCACCGACAACGACGCCCTACTGGCCTATCAAGCCCACCCGCGCCACGTGGAAGTCGTCGAATGGATGAACACCGGAATCGTCAGTGGTCGCGTGGTCGTCGACTTCGAAGTCACCTGACCGACTTCGAAGTGGTGGCGACCCGTCGGTCGTCGCTCGCGCCAGCTCCTGGAAAGTGCCTCCGGTTGATCAGGCCCGGTTGGCGCGCTGACCGCGCACGACCGGACGGCCCGCGCCAATCCAGCCGCTGGTGCCGCCTCGAACCGATCGCACGTCGTGCCCGACGCGGTCCAGGTGCTGTGCGGCCTGCCAGCTGCGGCTCCCGCTCTGGCAGATGACGTAGACCGGCTGTCCCACGGGCATTTCGCGGGCGACGTCGGCAACCACCGAGAGCGGTACCAGTCGCGCGCCGGGCACGTGGCCCGCCTCGTATTCGTGCGGCTCGCGCACGTCCAACACCAACGCGCCGTCCGCGTGGGCGGCGCTGAAACTTCTCACGTCGACTTCTGCGATCACTATTCCTCCTTCGAGACGATGAGTTGCCAGTATACCCCTAGGGGTATACTGAAGTGACGCCACGCACTCGACGCACCACGGCGGCGGTTCGAGTGACGTGCGACGATGAACGCACCATGCTGCGTTACTTCATCGGGATCGAGCCGCCCGCGGACCAGCGCTCTCGCATCGCCGACGTAATGGGCGAACTCGGTGACCCATGGCCCGTGCCCCACGTCACCCTGAAGAGCCCCCACGGGCTCACACCCGACCTCAACTGGCTACCCGGTGTGCGTGGCGTGGCCGCTCGCGCCCCACGTACACGCGTGCGCATCGGTTCAGCAAACACCTTCGGCGACCGGGTTCTCTACCTCGCCGTCGAGGGCGAGGGGCTCGAACCGCTCCACCGCGCCCTGGATGAGGCGGTGCGACGCGGCCAGACGGGCGGCGAGGCGACCTCCGAGCGACCCTTCGTCGCCCACCTCACGCTGATCGTCGCGCGTCCCGACGAGCCCCTCCCGCCGTATCACCATCTGACGGCGAAACTCGCGGACCTAGACCCCTTCGACGTTGCCGCACTCACCGTCTTCCAGCGCGAAGAGCCTCGCTCCCACTACCACGCCTGGGCACAACTGCTCCTCGAAGGCTGATGGCGCTTCCGCCCCGCTTCACAGTGCGACGTCGAGGGTCAGGGTCAGATGGACAGTCGCGCCGAGCGTGAGACCTTCGGCCTGACGCACCGACGCCTTGATTGGCACGGCGTAGCCGTCGCTCCTGGGAAAGAGCGATGTCGTCCAGACCGTCTTACCCACGCGCGCCGTCACGGGGATGGCGCCCCAGCCGTAGGTCACCAGAGCGGACACCGCATGGATCTGGTCGCTCTCCTCGGGTGGCACGCTCACGAAGTGAAAGGGCGATGGTCCCCTCCAGTACCAGATCTCGCCGTCGAAGGACAGTTCCACAGCGGGAAGATTACCCAAGCTCTCCCGTCTGCGAGGGGCCCTCGCGACGCCGACCCGGCGGGCCCGGTGGGGCCACACGGCGTGGGGGAAGGCTCGCCAGCAGATCGCTTGTCGCCGCCGCGACGCGCGAGATGGCCTCGATCACCTCCGGGCGCTGCATCTGGGTTGCCGACTGTAATCCGCCCACTTTGCGCACGTACTGACGAGCAGCGTCTTCGATCTCACGGTCTGTCACCGGTGGCTCGAGACCGCGCAGGATGGTGATGTTTCGGCACATGGCGCCACGGTATCGCGGACTCGCGCACAATGTCCCTTTGACGTCGCGGAACAGTGCCGAACGATCGATGGGGTGACGTTGAGTCACGTGCGTGGTGGCGACGCTATTGAGAGGTCATGCCGCCGTCGACGGCCAGCACGCTGCCGGTCATGAAACTGGCCTCGTCCGAGGCGAGGAACAGCACGACGTTCGCGATCTCGCGCGGCTCACCGGGCCGACCGATCGGCTGAAACGAGTCAATGGTGTCATAGACGTGCTGGAGCCCGCCGAGCAATTCCGCGTGGGCGTAGTTGATCGGCGTGTCCACCCAACCCGGACAGATCACGTTGCAGCGGATCCCGAGCTTCGCGTAGTCGAGCGCGACGCCCTTGGTGAGCATCACCGACGCACCCTTCGACGCGGAGTACACCGCGAGGAACGGCTCGGACACAATGCCATTCACGCTCGAGATGTTGATGATCGATCCCCCACCGCCCGCGAGCATGTGTGGTATCGCGGCACGGCAGCCGTAGATCTGCCCCTTGACATTGACGTCCAGCGTGAGATCGATCACTTCGTTGGTCACTTCGTGCAAGACGCCGGGAATGTTCACACCGGCATTGTTCACGAGTACGTCGAGCCGTCCGTATCTCTCCACGGCGTCGGCGATCATCGCGTCGACTTCGGTTGAGTTGCTGACATCGACCTTACGGTGGCTGGCCACTCCCCCGGCGGACACGATGAGCCCGGCGGTCTCGGCGGCGGTCGCACCGTGGCGGTCTGCGCACACGACTCGTCCGCCCTCTTCGGCCAGGCGCAACGCAGACGCGCGGCCAATCCCCGAACCGGCCCCGGTCACCACGCACACTTTGCCCGCGATCCGCTCTCCCATGGCCCACCTGCCTATTCGCCGAGTTCTGCCGTCGACTTCAGTTTGACACGCGTTACCACCGCCTCATTGGGTCAGCAAAGACAAGAAACTACGTCGACGACAAGGGTCATCACCGCGAATCGATCAGTCAGGCAGGTCGCCGAGTACCCGTCAACGTCGACGCGGGCATGAATCCGACGCGAGCTCGCCCCGTCATCGCGTCTCCATCCACCGCGACGTCGAACTTGAGAGTCAGCTTCATCGGCGTGGTCACGTCCTGTGTCCACGTCAGTCGGTTGCCCTCGGCGATCGGATCGACGAAGTCCACCGTCTCATCAGCACTGGCCGCGGTGCCTCGAATACGACCGTCCTGGTCACTGATATCCAATACGACGGCCATCGTGCCGATCGGCGTCACGAGAGACACATCCCAGAGGCCTGCGAAAATAGTCATTACATCAGTCCTTTGAACGTGGTGAGCGTTGAGGTACGGCGCAATAATCGCCGAGACAATCAATTGGAATGACGATATCTCACAGATCGACCGCGGTCGACAGTTGTGGACAGATCCACGGGTAGTTCGCGACGGGACATACCGCACGGAAGTACGTCCCGTATCGTCGAGCACGTCTCGAAACTTTCTTCTTGCATTTGCCAGGATGAGACGGGTCCACACGGTTGAAGAACATCCAGCGTGACCCGTCTTAATTGACGCCACGAGAGACACGCTGGTAGCACTACCAAAGTGCTCCATGAATCGGAAGGATCACCACTCGACAAGCGTGAGTCGTTACGTCCCAATGGATTGACGTTGTCGCGGACACGTCACAGATGCTCGTTCAAGAAGTCGATGATCTGCTCGATGGCGTGCTTCTGCACGTCGTCCACGCTGAGCTGACCCTCGCTGTCGACGACCGGGAAGATGTAGCCGTGCAGCGGATGGTTCCATGTGACCCACGTGGCGTCCTTGCCGCACTCCGCCAGCAGCTCGTAGCTGAGGCGAAAGATACCTTGCAGGTCGTCCTCTTCGCGGCCCATGACGAGCAGGGGAATGTCGATGGTTGACATCCTCTCGAGCGCCAGCGGCACATTCACTCGTGCGCGCACGCGCGCCGTGTCGTGCATCTTCATGTTTTCAATGTTGCGAAGATGAGTCTGAGGGTTGACCGACACCGTGTCGTCAGGCGTGAGGTCGAGGAACTCGTGATTCGCGGGCTCGCACGCCACTCCGGCACGGACGACGCCCGGGTACTGCGACGCCAGTTTGAACAGCATCTCGCCCGCGTGACTCACGCCCACGTGTCCGAGGCGATCTGCGACGACGTTGGGATGGTTCGCGACATGACGCAAGATCGCTAACTCGTCTTCGTACTCCAACGGAGCGCGGTTCATCAGATCCATTCCCTGGCGGCGATCGATCACGAGTCGCCCGCCTCGATGGAACCCCAACTCGACCTCAGTTCGGTAGCGACCCCACGCGCACGCGTAGCCCGCGTCCAAGAGCCGGTCCATCACGTAGGCATGGGTACGTAGGCGCGAACGGAGCCACTCGACTCCGCCACCGCCGTTGCCGTAGGCGAGGAACACGAATGGGAACTCCCCTTCGTCAGAGGGCGTACGCAGTGCGTAGGGCGTGTACAGACCGTCGAGCGTTTCGGCGAGGTACACACTCGCGGGGCGACTTGAACCGGGGATCGATTGTACGAAGAGTGGTTCGGGAAAGTCGGCGACCATGTGACATTGTGCCACGGACCGTTGATCGCGAACGTCTTTGACGGCATTGTTCGAATCTTGCCGAGCGAGCATCGAGACGCCAGCGTAACTAAAGCGCTTTCAAATCGCGATCGATCAAGGCCGAGCCACTTGGTCGAGACGGCGCTTACCTGTGGGGGTAAATCCACGAGCGAGTCATGCCGAACTCGTCACTAATCTCGAGGTCGACGTGGTCGACGAGCAGTCGCGTAAGAATGTGAATCAAGGGGTCTCGATGGGCAACAACGACCAACTCCCAGAGGGGGATGCGGGCAAGATCATCGTCGGGCGGCCGTTGTCGCCAACTCGCCGTGACTGTGAGTGGCTCGCAGCCCTCTTCGACGACTATCGCGTGCACCACGGAGAATCCGCGTCAACTGCCGAGGCGTCGCGGTGGCTCGAAGAGAACCTCGTACATGGCTCCCTGGAGGCTTTCGTCGCGACCGACGACGGTGTTCTCACGGGCTTTGCCCTGGTCGCGGTGATTCCGGCTTCGCTTCGACTCGGTCGCTTCTGGCAGATCCGAGACCTTTTCGTGTCACCGTCGTATCGTCATCGCGGTATCGGCGGCAATGGGCTTCCACCGCTTTGACGGACATCCGTGATCTGGGGTATCTCCCCAGGAAAGGATGTTCAGCATGGAAAACAAGAAACCGAGACGGCAACGACCTCGACGGTCGTTCACTGAGGAGTTCAAGGCCGAGATCGTCGAGCTGTGTCGCCGGGGCGACCGCTCGATCGGCGAGGTGTCCAAGGACTTCGACCTGACCGAGACGGCGGTGCGGGCTTGGGTCCGTCAGGCCGCCGTCGATTCCGGCGAGCGCGAGGGGCTCACGACCGCCGAACGCGAGGAGATCACGAAGCTTCGCCGCGAGAACCGGCGGCTGCGCGAGGACGTCGAGGTCCTGAAGCGAGCCACAGCTTTCTTCGCCAAGGAGACCCGGTGAAGGTGCACCCCTTCATCGAGGCGGAGAAGGTCGCGGGCCACAGCGTGCACAACGCCTGTCGCCTGCTGGAGGTCTCTCGCTCCGCCTTCTACTCACGCACCTCGAACCCGCCGTGTCAACGCACCGTCACCGACGCCGAGCTGCTCGAGCAGATCCGCTCGATCCACACCGAGTCCAAGGGCACCTACGGGTCCCCGCGGATTCACCAGGAGCTCAAGCACCGCGACGTAACCTGTGGCCGGCGCCGGGTGGCGAGGCTGATGCGCGTGGCGGGCCTAGAGGGTCGCTGCAAGAAACGCTTTCGCAAGACCACGACCCCGGACCCGGCCGCCGAGCGGGCCCGCGACCTCATCGGGCGCGAGTTCGCCCCGAGCGCAGAGCTCGACCGTCGCTACGTCGGCGATATCACCTACATCTCGACCTGGCAGGGCTGGGCCTACTTGGCGACCGTGATCGATCTGGCGAGCCGGCGGGTCGTGGGCTGGGCGCTTGCCGATCACATGCGCGTCGAACTCGTCGAAGAAGCGCTCTCCTCGGCGTTCCTCACGCGTCGCCCACCCGCGGGCGTCGTGTTTCACTCCGACCGTGGCAGCCAATACACGTCACGGGACTTCGCCGACCTGGCGAGGGACAACGGCGTGCGGCTCTCGGTCGGAAGGACCGGGGAGTGCTGGGACAACGCCGTCGCCGAAAGCTTCTTCGCG
The DNA here is from genome assembly GCA_021790675.1 of Actinomycetes bacterium. Lineage (GTDB taxonomy): Bacteria > Actinomycetota > Acidimicrobiia > Acidimicrobiales > RAAP-2 > RAAP-2. The sequence continues at coordinate 13,458 of JAJYGN010000058.1, read as the reverse complement.
ACCTTGAAGCGCGAACTCATCGAGTCGCGGCCCTGGCCGACGAGGGCCGGGTTGCACCGGGCGCTGTTCGAATACATCGAGGGCTGGTTCAACACGAGGCGATTGCACTCGAGCCTCGGCTACCTCAGCCCCGCCGCCTACGAAGCGCTCTACTGCAACACCCAGCGTCGAGTGGCATGATCAAGTGAAGCAGGTTGTCCGTCAAACTGGATCAAGCCCACAAGATACTCAACGTGATCAGCGGCGCCGCAGCCACTTCCGGTGCGCTGCGCGTGAGCCTCCAGACAGAGTCCGACAACGAAACCGCCCTGCGCCTCTACGCACGCCATGGCTATTCAATGCTGGAGGGCTATCAATCCCTTTTCGTAGACCTGCCGGTTGCTCACTGAATGCCTGACGACGCTATCGGTTGCGGATCACACAGAGCGGAAGGGGTAGTCGTGCCACGGTTCATCATCTCGTTTGGCGCCCACGCCATGGACCACATTCCTGAGACGGACATGGATTCTGCGGCCGACGCCGCGCACGCCGTGGTGCAAGAGATTATTGACGCCGGCGAGTACGTCCTCGCGGGGGCTGTCGAAGAGGGTTCGTGCAGCATCGTGGCCGTCGACAAAACGGTCGCTGACGGCCCGGATCCGTGGGAGATCAGCGGAGTGACCATTGTCGAAGTCGCGTCACGCGACGACGCACTCGCCTGGGCGGCCAAGATCGCCATCGCGTGCCGCTGCGCCCAAGAGGTCCGGGCGATCGGTCCGGACCCCCTCGTCGACGCAATGGTTCTCTCCGCACAATCGTGAGGTCGCAAACGTCTTCACTGTCGAATGTCTGACTCGATCCCCGTGTCACGACGCACGAGTAACGATTGAGCACCATCACTCTGGCGTCGTAAAACTGTCCCGCACGCCTATGAGGGCCATCTCGCCCCGCGTAGGACACGGAGTCATCAGTGACCGGTCACTTTGGCGCCACCGGGGGTAACGTCCAGAATGAGCGACGCGTGATCAGCTGAGTCGCACATCAGGGGAGGAAAGAATGAGGAGATTTCTAATTAGTTTCGCGGTTGTGGTGCTGTCGGCCGGCGGGGCTCTCTACGGCACGATCGGGGCGTCAGCTCACGACGCACCGCGCACCTCGGGCCCGACGATCACGGTCACTCCAAGTACTGGTCTCAACAACAACGATGTGGTCGTGGTAATAGGCAGCGGGTTCGTCCCCGGTGACCAGGTCTACGTCATCGAGTGCTACGCCACCGCCACCAACCAGTCCGGCTGCGACACCGCGGGCGCGACACCGGCCACGATCGACAGCTCCGGTAGCCTGTCGTCGACCAATTTCGTCGTGACCACGGGTCAGATTGGCTCGTCCGGCAACGGAGGCACCTGCGGCACGTCGCCGAGTGACCTGTCCAACTGCGTCGTCGCGGTGGCCAACATCACGGGCGCCGACCAGGGAGTGGCACCGATCACCTTCGCCACACCCACAACCCCGACGACCGTGAAGCGCCCTCACCACGTGCCGCGCCACCTCTTCGTCCACCCGCAAGCGGGCCTGCGCAATAACCAGGCCGTGCGCCTCACGGGACAAGGCTTCGCGCCGAACGCTCAGCTGTTCATCGTTGAGTGCCTGGTCGGTGCCAAGGGTCAGAAGGGGTGCGACACTTCGAGTCCCAGGATCGTCACGGCCAACGCGCGAGGAGCCTTCGGCCCTCTCGTTTACCACGTGCACACCGGACAGGTTGGCTCGGGATACTGCGGCACACGACCGAATAACCTGAACCGCTGCGAGATTTCCGTTGGTAACAGCAGCGGTGGGGACGCGACCGCTACTCGCATCACCTTCCGGCGCCGCTAACGCGAGGCGCCCGGACCCCGTTTCCTCATGCGATGCGGGGTCCGGGCAGCCGCGATTGCTCGCTGTCATGCCACGACGACCAACGCCGCTCACGACACGATTCTGCGCACCACACCCGAGGGACAAGCCACCGTTGCGCTTTCGGCGGGCTTCAGCACAGACCAAGCACGGTTGCCCGACGCGCCACGCTAACCGTGAGGCAACGTTCTTTTTGATCCGAAGCGGTAATAGATTCGCGCTGTGAGACACATTGGTCGAGTTCTCGCGGTTCTGACGGTGACCAGTGCCATCCTGGTGGCGAGCGGCTTGGTGTATCACCTGAGCCGGCATCCACCGTCGTCCGATGCACTTCGTTCGCTACGCCACGACTATCACGTCCTGCCTTCTTCCTGGCTCGCCGACAGCGAGATGAGATTTGGCCGGCTCGATAACTCGCAACTCTCATCGGTGACAACTGGTCCGCGAGCGGCGGCCCGCACGGCACTGACCCACTTTGGAAGCGGGCGCCACGCACGCGTCGTCTTCGAGTCGCTGGGCGGGTACATCAACGCCAATCGGATCGTGCGTGATTGGGTAGGCACATCATCGTGGATCCCACCCGCGCTTCCGGCATATTTCGTCAGGATCGCCGGAGTCGACGTCGCCTCACTTGGCCCCGGAGGGGGCGTCACGCATCACTGGAACGTCATCGTTAACGCTCGAACCGACCGGGTGGTCTCCGCCACGTCCTTCGACTGAGAACTCCGCGTTGATAGGTCACTGGCATGAGTGCCCGACGAAGGGGGATGTCACTCGGGACGCATGGTTCCGGTGCGCAAGAAACGCGCGTGCCACGACAGAGACTCCTCGATCAGGTGTGGCGTGTGCTGTCCCGGCGAGCTCTGACGCGCCCGATCGAAGTAGTCCTGCAGCATCGGTCGATAGCTCGGGTGCGCGCACTGGTCGATGATCCTCTGCGCGCGCCGACGCGGAGCGAGACCACGCAGATCGGCCACCCCTTGTTCAGTGATGATGACGTGGACGTCGTGCTCAGTGTGGTCGACGTGGCTGACCATGGGCACGATGGACGAGATCGCGCCACCCTTGGCGATCGAAGGCGTGAGAAACATGGCCACGAAGGCGTTGCGAGCAAAGTCGCCCGAGCCACCGATGCCATTCATGATGCTCGATCCCATGACGTGAGTCGAATTGACGTTGCCGTAGATGTCAGTCTCGATCGCACCGTTCATGGCCAAACATCCGAGTCGCCGGATGACCTCCGGATGATTGCTGATCTCCTGGGGACGCAACACGATCCGATCGCGGTACTGGTCAATATTGGCGTGTAGGTCGACCGCGCCCTCCTCGCTCAGCGAGAACGCAGTGGCCGAAATAGACTCCATCGTGCCCGATCGCAACAACGCGAGCATGCCGTCCTGAATGACCTCGGTGTATGCGGTGAGGGGACGGAAGGGGCTGCCGTCAAGTTCGCGCAGGACCGCATTGGCGATGTTGCCGACGCCGGACTGCAGTGGGAGCAGTCCCGCCGGGAGACGATCATGCTTGACCTCGTACGACAGGAACTCCAAGAGATGTCCGGCGATCTGCTGGGAGACCTCGTCGACGGGCTTGAACACCGTGTTGCGATCGGGGTGTGCGGTCTCCACGACGGCGACGATCTTCTCCGGCGGGCAGTGAAACGTGGGTACCCCGATGCGATCGGCGGAATGGACGATCTGAATGGGTCGACGCATCGGTGGCAGGGCGGTGCCATAGTAAATGTCGTGCATCCCCTCGAACTCGGCGAGCTGCCACGAGTTCACCTCGACGATGAGACGATCCGCCTAGTCGATCCAGGTCTTGTTATTGCCGACCGACGACGACGGGATCAATTCCCCCTCGGCCGTGATCCCAGACACCTCCACCACCGCCACGTCCAAATGTCCAAAGGTTCCCTCCCAGACCATCTGGGCCACGTGTGAGAGATGAAGGTCTAGGTAGTCAACCAACCCGGCATTGATTTTGGCGCGGCTGACCGGATCGGATTGATACGGCATGCGCAGATCGATCGCGTCGACGGCCGCGAGGGCACCGTCCAACTCGGGCGCGGTCGAGGCCCCCGTCCACACCCCCACCATGAACCGTTCACCCCGCTCAGTGGCGTCTTCGACGCGACGCACGAGCGCCCCGGGCACGAGTTTGGGATAGCCGGCGCCGGTAAACCCGCTCATTCCCACGTTGTCGCCGGGATGGATGAACTGCGCCGCTTCATCGGGCGACATGACTCTTCCTCGTAAGGTGGCGTTGCGAATCCGAGACTGGTGGACCGAGGTCACTTCGTGAGCCTAACGCCGGCACTCGCCAATACTCGGGGGCAGAACCGACGTGTCTTAAGTCCCACAATTATGCAGAAGGGGCGCGTTGACTCACTCCTCGAAGGTGGGTTCCTGGTCCGGCGCATTCAAATACAGTGCGACAGCTACTCAAACGAATCAGACAAAGTGATGTCGCCGATCAATTCGAGTAGGTCGGGTCGTCACAACCGGCCGGGCACATGATGCACACTTCGGATGGCATCCTCTCGAAGTCATGTGCGGCGTCACCCGGTCATTTCTCCGACATGATCATCTCAATAGGATAATTCAATCAAGATGCCCACACAAGTTACGAAATCATCGGGTTTCTGTAACACTCTCGTATTCACGTGTATGTCTCATAGTGGTACGTAACGTTGGAAGGGCTCATGCTCCTCTAATACACATGAATTTCTCAGACGCCAGCTCAGAATATGCCGATTCAAAACGCGCTCTCACTCACGTCACAATTTCAGCGGCGACAGTGGAGTCAGTTCGAGATTCTCTTGAACGCACCAGACAAAGGAATCAACATGAACACCATCACGACACGAACTATTGGGCGCATCGCCGTTTCATCAGTTCTCAGCCTGGGCTTGACCGCCGGCGCGATCAGCATCGCCTCGGCGTCGACCCATTCGAACAAGGCCTCCAGCCACGCGAGTGCCAAGGCCGATCAGTCCATTGCCTTCCAGGGTGTTGTGACTGCCCTGCCGACTGGCTCCATCACGGTGATGAACGCGAAGGGGACTTCGGACACGTTCACGCTGACGGCCACCACGAAGATCCTTCGCGCCTCGAACGTGAAGAACACGGCCGTGCTTGCCATCGGTGAGCGCGTCGTCGTACGCGCCATGGCATCGGCTCCCACGGTCGTAACCAGCGTCAACATCGTGGCCGCCAAGGCCAAGACCACGGTTGCCTTCCAGGGTTCCATCACCGCTCTGCCTGCCGGATTCGTGACAGTGAAGAACGCGAAGGGTACGTCTGAGACGTTCACGATTGCCACCAACACCAAGATTCTTCGCGCCAAGAACGTGAAGAACTCGGCCACGCTGGCTGTGGGCGACCGCGTCGAGGTTCGTGCACTGGCGTCGGCCCCCTTGGTTGCCACCAGCATCAACATTCTGGGCGCTAAGAAGTAAGTCGCCCTGAAGCCATTGGCTCCCGCCTCGCGACGGCTCCCTTCGAGGAGTCGTCGCGAGGCGGGAGCTTTCTTTTGCACCCCGTCGACGTGGCCCAACCTCGCCATCGCCCGCTGTCGTCTCGAAGCACTCTCTCCAGGAATGGTCGGGAGTAATGCGGATGACAGTTCAGTGTCAAGAAGTAGACGAAACTCGTCGTCGTGACCTGAACCAGATCGTGACGTGGCCCGTGTACTTCATGCACCGCGCCCGAATGAAGATTCTTCGCGGATCTAGCTACGCACGACCAGTAGCGCGGTGGACACGGGACGCGGACGGCGATGCGTTGGACGGTTCACGACTCGCCCTTCGGCGTAGAGAGTACTCGAGACGCCGCCGTCGAGGTTGAGAGCGGTCACGACGTTGAGCGATTCAAGGACCTTGGTGAGCTGAGCCGCCGTGGCACCGGACACGCCATCTTTTCCGTCGACCACGACTATGACCGTGTCACCCGACGAGGTCCACCCGATGACCGTGCGCGCGTAGGGCTTGGTCATGTACGTATCCGTCGGCGACACGGGTACGGGAACACCGTGGTTGATCAGTACCGGGTGGCCTCCGATGTTGTCGCACCCGGAGGTCGACGTCGTGGTCAGAGTCACCGCCTGACCAACCTGGAGGGAGGCCAAGGGGGACCCGACTTCCACCGAGACGTCCACACGTCCGGGACCGACCCGCACTGGTGACTCTGTCTGACCAACGTATTCCAATGGAGTGGTCGTGTTGATCGTCGTGGGAAGAGGCAGACCCTGCGCGTAGGTGAATTCGTCAGTCAGTCGGTTCGCTCCCGTAGGAAGAGCGAGCGCGTACGGCGCGCTATAGAGCAGCGTCCCCGCCAAGGGCACGTGAACATTGGCATACGACATCGGCAGTTCTTGATTGACGGCGGTGATCGGCACGATCACCCCACCGGCGTCGATCGCGGCACCCCAATTGAGGCCCTGACTGACGGTCTGGTTGTCGAGATCAGCCTGCTGGTGCGAAATCTCCGGAGTATGGAGGAGCACGCAATTCTGCACGATTCCGCCCACCGCGTCACCGGGATCGGGAATACCGCGGCGCGTCAGGTCGAAATAGTCAGCATTGATTGCGGCGACGCACCCCACGGTGGCTCGACACATGGTTACGGGGGTTTGACGGCCGCCGTCGACCGCGTGATGGGCGAGGGCGATCTGCACAGACAAGTGCGGACCGCCAAAGGTGAGAACGTGGATGGCGCCACGTATGCCGAACGTGCGACCGTTGAGCGAAGAGAGGTGGATCCCACTTCCCGCCTGCACGTTCCCGACGAGCGAGCCGGCCGTCGAGGCGGAGGAATCACCCGGACCCGCAACGACGGCGCCACCTATCAAGAGGGCCACGGCCACACATGGCATGATCACCGCAGATTTCAGGCGTGTCGACGCACTTCTGCCCCCGGCGGACGGCTCAGGTGAACGCGGTGCTTTCAGCACCTGCGTCGCTCGTTCGCGGGCGAGACGCCCGGTAATTTCCGGAACGCCAAGTCGATCGATGGACCCGTGGCGCTGGCGCGCGCCTCTCGGCGGGACGAATGAAGAGGCCTCCGGCTCTGTGCGCTCACTTGCCACGAGACCCAGTGAATCACTTATCCAATTCGGCCAGGACCTCACCAATGATCTTGGTCATCGTGTGCGCCGCAAGCGGGTCTCCGCCTTCAGCTTCGGCCACTTCCGCCGCAAACGCCTCCACGGAATGTGTTCCACCCACCAAGACGTATCGAAGCGCCTCACCGCACGCCTCAGGATCTTTGATCTCCTTGAGCGCGCCCGCGATGTCATGGTCCGGAGTCTCGGAAATAGCGTGCACGATCCTCATGGCCTCCTCACGTCCGCTCGCCGTCGAGACAACGGGCTCCCGATCTGGATTTTGTTGGAGGTCCCACTCGGCGAGGGCCTCGCTGTAGCCACCTTCTCCCGGGTGCAGCACGCGCGTGGTCTCGCCAACGACGGTCCCGTTCCCGTCTCCCGCCGTCGTCTCGTCGAGGTCATCTCCCTCGTGGTGTCGGGTCGCCGGCACCGGGACGACCAGGCTCCCGTCTGGATTTCGAACGATTTCCATAGCGTTTCCCCCTCGTCGCGTGTACCTCTCCGGCCAACTTAACGGTGTTACCGTCGCACCCGTTTGAGAAACTGCTGTGAAGAAGTGCACGAGAATCGGCCTATTGCGGGCCGGACCAGATCCACGGCGCTCCAGGTCGAACTCAGGGTTGCACGACACACTGACGATTCCATCAGCGGCTACAGACCTGCACGCATTCAATGTCACCAGTTACAGATCGGTTAAGACTGCCGCGCGCCGTCTGCTCCTAGCCGTGGAGTGTTCGACATGCGTCGACCACGACCTCATGAACGGTACAGGCGCGTTGGCGAGATGCACCATCACGTGCCGTCACTCACTGAAATTCTCGTCTGCTGCGGTGCCGCAAACAACCAGTGTCCGAGCAGGACGATCTTCTAGCGGTACGGCGACAGAACCTTGGCGAAGCGAATCAGGGAGGTCGGATTCCGAAGTCTCGACGCGTGCTCCGGTTCGATGTCGGCGAAAGGACGCGAGTGTTGCGGCAAATATCCCCGTCGCTCGTACCACGATCGAAGACGCAGCTGATATGCCGTGGCGGGTTCGGGCATCAAGAGGTCCAATTCCATGACCTCACGTCCCCGAGAACGTGCGTCGGTCTCGATCATCTCGAGGATCTGGCGTGCAATGCCGTTCGAAACGGACTCCGGAGCTACTGCGAGCATTCCGAAGAAGCCGGAGCGCTCGTCGAAGTCACGAAACATGACCGCGCCAACGAATTTGCCACTTCGCTCGGCAACCACCAACTCACCGGCTTGGATGATGCGCACCATGGAGTCGACGCTGACCCTCGGCGACGGTGTGGCGAACAGTTCCGACTGAGCCTGCACAAATGCGCGGTTCACGAGTTGGGTGATCTGGGGGGCGAGTTCTGATTCGAGGGGGTTCACGCGATGCACGAAGGTCACTTGCGGAGCCTCAAATTCGTTCAAATGACACTTCCCCAGACGGCCCTTGAGCCTCAACTCATCCACGAACGCCCTCGGCGAACCACCGGGAGACGTCTCCCATCGCAACGTCGGTAAGCCTGATGTCGACACGGTATCGCGTCGCCAGGTGCCCCTGGATGGCCACTTCCAGTTGTTTGTAGCTCGGGGCGGCAGATTGGCCCCGCCGCCCGACAACTCTCAGAGTGGTTCCGAAGCGAAACGAATTCAATCCAGCCTTCGCGCGACGTGCGAACATGGGTGAGTGGAGGTCGCCCGTACTGCGTTCCTTGAATCCGCCGCGGGTGCCGCACGTCTCCTTGGGAGTACGCAGTTAGACGATCATTGGAGTGAGCCAAGCGTTCTCCCGGAATTCGCGATTTCAGGACTTGCGGGCCATCTGCTCAGGGGCATCAGAACCGTCGAGACGTACCTCGACGGCCCGGATCCTGAAGGTGCGCCGATCAGTGCCACGGAGTACTACGACTCGATCGGTCTCTCAGCGGACATCTCGTCGTCCCTTAATCGAGATGTCCGGACCCGAGGAGAGGAGCAAGCGTCAATCGGTAGCCGGGCCATGGCCGCGGAGGCTGCTGCTCTGGTCGAACGACTCAGTGCACGTCTCATCGCCGAAGCGTCCGATCGTCGGCTCCGCGTCCTCGGTGATCTCGTTATCACTCTGGACGAGTACCTGCGGACTCGAGTAGTGGAACTCATTCTCCATACCGAGGACCTAGCACTCAGTCTGGATCTACCCACTGCAGCGAGTCTCACTCCAACGACCGCCACGGTTGCAATCAACACTCTCGTGGACCTCGCTCGCCGTCGCCACGGCGATTGGGCCGTGATGCGGGCTCTCGCGAGGCGTGAGCGGGATTCTGTCGATGCTCTTCGTGTCCTGTAGAGAGGTTCGTCGCCACAGTTCTGCAATCCCGCACTGGCGCTTGCGTTAGACCGCGCGGATTGAGGTCTCAAGTCCATCCACTACAAGGTCCTACGCTGGTGACTCGTGAGTCACGACTCCCAAGACGAGGTCCCCCTTGCGGGAAATGTGGCCATCGGGGTCGTGCGCGTTGGTGACACGATTCGCCGCCCGGCGATGCCATGGTCGACAAGTGTGGACGCCCTCTTGGCCCATCTCCATGAAGTCGGATTCGAAGAAGCACCGCACGCACTCGGCTACGACAAGGCTGGACGTCAGATGATCTCATTCGCCGAGGGCTATGTCGACCCCGACCCTTCCGATCTCGACATCTCCCGCCTCGTCGAAGTTGGTCAAGTGATTCGACGTCTCCACGACGCGTCGAGCTCGTTCACTCCTCGTGCCGATGCGATCTGGAACGTCGCCATTACTCCAGACAGGGAAGACCTCATCTGCCACCACGATCTCGCGCCATGGAACCTCGTACGCACGTCCTCCCAACTGACGTTCATCGATTGGGATGGCGCCGGGCCCGGATCGAGGCTATGGGACCTGGCTTACGCCGCCCACGGGTTTGTGCCGCTCTCCCCCGGTGCTCCACTCAGCGACGAGATTGCTGGTCAACGGCTCGCAGCACTGGTCGAAGGGTACGGCCTCGACCAGGAGGAGCGCGCCGATCTCGTTGACATGCTTGGCCAACGTATCCGGTCGATGTACGAACTCCTGAAGAGAGGACACGAGACGGGCACCGAGCCGTGGAGCCGACTCTGGAATGAGGGGCACGGAACGGTTTGGCTGGCGGATGCCGTCTACGTCGATGACAGGCGAACTACCTGGACAGCGGCCCTTGGCATTACCACTGACTCCTCGGGTTGAGCATCGCTGGAGCGTCTAACGCACTGCACCAGAGTTGATTCGTGTCGGAGGTCCGGAGTCAACATTCTGCGACTGGCGAATCAGTGAATGGAACGTCACTGATACACGTCAGGGTGATGGCCGAGAGTCACGATGACGATGAGCAGGATTCCGTCGTTGACCGTATAGATGATTCGATAATCACCTATTCTGAGACGGTAGCCTTCTCGCCCCCGGAGAGGTCGAGAGGCTGGTGGACGAGGGTCTTGAGCAAGAAGTGCGATGGCGCCATGGATTCGAGGCTGCGTTGCACGATCAATCTTGCGAAGTTCGCGTAGGGCCGCTGGGCGCAATTCGATGCGGTAGGGATTCACGACCAGCCGAGGTCAGCCTTCACTTGCTCCCACGGCAGATTCGCGCCCTCTTCGGCGAGCGACGCGTCAAACGCCGCCACGTCCTGGGACTCCTCGAAGGCCTCGAGCATCTCGTCGAACTGCTGGGGGCTCACAAGCACGGCTGCGCGCTGCCCATAATGTTGTAGCTCTACCGGCTCCACCTGCGACATCTCCACGACCTCGGAAAGTCGCTCACGTGCCTTGCTGACCGAGATCTTGACCATGATTGAATTGTACAATATGAGGTGGTATCTCGTACATCACAACGTCAGGAGTTCGGTAGACCGAAGTGACAGTCCTACCACCACGTGCTGGCGTCAATGAAGGCACTACCGATATGAAATCGTGGCAATACCAAGATCAACGAAAGCCATCTCATCGGCGGTGACAAGTGATCGATTAGATGACAGCGCCGTGGCCGCGATGATCAAATCGTGGGCACCTCGAGGACGCCCTTGCCTGCGGACCATCACCAAAAGTTGGGCATGAGCTCTGGCGACCGCGAGGTCATAGTCCAGAATCGGAATCAGTGTCACCACTTCATTGAGAAGTTCCATTCGGCGGTGTCTGGTCTTTCCGGTGGCCAACTCGACACCGACTTGAATCTCCGCAACCGTAATAGCGGAGATTGCGACGTCATCCTCATCTTCGATGACGTCATCAAGATTCAATTGCGACCGTTCGGCATCGATCAAGAAAGTGGTTTCAAGGAGGAGACGACTCAGAATCGCTCCGCATTGACGACAAGATCACGCACCTGCTTCAACGACTCCATCCATTGTGCATCCGCTGGATGGCGATCTAAGAGGGACTTCACGTCCGACCCGAGGCCATGAGGAACAGGCTCGATGTGGGCTACGGCCCGGCCACGACGAACGATCGTGATTCTTTCCCCCCTGTGCTCGACGGCGTCTAGCAGTTCGGCGAAGTTTCGTGCTGCGTTGGTTGCACTAATTTCTGTCACGAGATCAGATTATCAGATATTGGTGTCTGAGGCCTTAATAGACAGTTCTGCCACTACGCACTGGCGACTTCACTCTGGGGCGTTCCCAAGCATGTCGTAGTCCGAAGTGATCGTTGCACAGAGATGTTCCAGCGATTTGCCCATCCCACGCCGTACCAATCCGGTCGCTCAAACCGCTGCGCCGTCCAGCACCAGTGGTGGGTGTAACGATGGCCCCAATGCGGACAGTACATGAGGTGAAGTCCAATGGTGACGAGCCGGGAATCTGGGCGGCGGCGCTCGGCCATGATGGCGATGCCTTCGCGGCGATATTCGATTTGCACCGTGATCGTGTCTATCGCCACGCTCTCCGTATCACCGCGAACGTACACGACGCAGAAGATGTGACCGCTGCGGCATTCTTTGAGCTGTGGCGGCGTCGCAGGTCAGTGCGTGTCGTCGATGGTTCCGTAGCGCCCTGGCTTCTTGTCACCACAACCAACGTGGCCCGGAATCAAGCCCGCAGCCTTCGCCGTTATCAATCTCTTATTGCCTCTCTGCCTCGTTCGGAAGATCCGCGAAGCGCAGAAGACGCAATTTTGGAACGATTCGAAGCAGAGAGAGTTGCCGAACAGTTACGCCACGCGTTGCGTCAACTGACCCCTTCGGACGCTGGATTGATCGTACTGGTGATGCTCGAGCACTACTCGCCCGCCCAGGCGGCCGTCGTCCTCGGCATCTCAGATGGTGCGGCTCGAACCCGTCTTCACCGAGCGCGTACTCGCGCGGCCGCGGCCATTGAAGCCTTGAGCGCCACGGATACCAATGACACGACCAAGGAGAAGAGTCGATGAGCACTGTCGAGATGGACTCCGTCTTCGCCACGGCTTTGCGTGAAGCGCTGGTGGTCGCGGTTAAGGACACCCCTCGCTATCAACGTCGCTGGCGTTGGCGCATTGGAACAGGATCCTTCGTGGGCTTGACTCTCGTGGCCGGCGGAGTGGCACTGGCGGCTGGACTATTTTCTCCGCCGGGTGCTCCAGTCGACACTCCTCTCGGAAACGTCGTCATTGCAACCCATACAGGAACCGCGACGATCGAACTTGGTCCACCGCCGGCGACGGCGACGAGCGTGTCACTCTCATTGACGTGTCTCACTGTCGGCAAGTTCACCTTTCCCAATGGTTCGTACGCGAGCTGCGGCACGGCGGATGTCACCAACCCACCAGACCTACGACAGATCAGTGAGGTAGTTCCAATCACTTCCGGGATGGACTCCGTGACGATCAAGACAAGCGCTGCCGCTTCATGGACGCTGCAGGCCGTATACGTGAATCGAGTAACGACTCCGTGGGCTATCAACTCGCACGGTGAGACTTATGGAGCGCCAAATCAAAATGGCACCCCCGATCTCATCGCCGTTACCATCAATCACGGCGCGACTCAGGGTTACGTGAAGGCTAGCAATCTGAGTTGCGCGTCTGGAGGAGACGTAACATCAATCTCGCAAGCTCTCGCGTGGGACAAGGCGTCTGCGAATCGAAACGTGACGATTCCCGTCTTTGAAAGCGACGGCACAACGGTGATCGGTACGTTCGTGCTCGGAGACGCGAGTGGACCCAACGCCACAACAGTGCCACTCTCGTCGCTCTCAAAGAGCTGTTCAAGCACGCAATCTGGAATCCCCCATAACGGTTGAGAAGGCGCCGTGGGCTCAAGGTACCGGAGAATGTTGGTGTCGGAGGCCCGACGCGACGGTTCTGCCACCACTCCTGGCGGCATAGGTCGAATGCGTTCTAGAGGGTGTCGGAGACCCGACGCGACGGGCCACCACTCACTGGCGGCTTAGATCGGACGCGTTCTAGATGGTGTCTTCCACCACTGCACAAAGTTGTGCTAATGGTTGAGTGAGAAAGGCGACGTAGATGAAGCTTATTGTGATAGTGACG
>JAJYGN010000029.1 GCA_021790675.1 Actinomycetes bacterium | reverse complement strand
GCTCACGCTACCCGTCATCCGACATCGCCAGGTGGCGCTGCAGCGCGCGCTCGAGGGTCTGCGCCAGCGCGGGCCGATCTACGTCTTCGTCGGGCGCTTCACCGCGTTCTTGCGCGCGGTGATGCCGGGGCTGGCCGGGATGAGCAAGATGCACTACCGGCGCTTTCTCATCGCCAACGCGCTGGGCGGGCTGGTCTGGGGGGTCGGCTACGCACTGCTCGGCTACTTCGCCGGCGCGGCCCTCTCGCGCATCGAGCGCTACGCGAGCTGGCTCGGCATCGGCCTGCTCGTTCTCGTGCTCGCGCTGGCCTGGGTGCTGCACCTGCGCCGCCAGCGCCGCGACGCGGCGAGCGACGAGGCGTGGCTGAGGGCCCATCCTGACAACACGATCGACTAGCCGCGTCCACTAGCGTCGGGCCGGGGCTTCGAGACGAAGGAGCGATATGTCCGACGAAGTACTGATCGAGCGCCGTGGGCACGTGGAGATCCTCACCATCAACCGGCCCGAGGCCCGCAACGCGATCAACCGCGCTACCGCCCTGGCCATCGACGCGGCCCTGGATGGCGCCGAGGCCGACGATGACGTCTGGGTGATCGTTCTCACCGCGAGCGGCGACAAGGCCTTCTCGGCCGGCATGGACTTAAAGGCCTTCGCCGCGGGCGAGGTGCCCTTCACCCCCCACGGATTCGCGGGCATCACGACGCGCCAGCTGGCCAAGCCGATCATCTGCGCCGCGAACGGCTCGGCGCTCGCCGGAGGATTTGAGATCATGATCAGCTGTGACATGGTGGTCGCGGCCGAGCACGCGGTCTTCGGCATCCCTGAGGCGAAGCGCGGCCTGATCGCCGGCGGTGGCGGGCTGATCCGCTTGCCCAAGCGCGTGCCCCTGGTCGTGGCCAACGAGATGGCCCTCACCGGCGAGCCGGTCAGCGCCGCGCGCGCCTACGAGTTGGGACTCGTCAATCGCGTGGTGCCCGGCGCCGAGGTCGTAGACGGCGCCCTCGCCCTCGCCGAGGCGGTCGCAGCCAACGCGCCCCTCGCGGTGCGAAGCTCCAAGCGCGTGATGCGCCAGGCGCTCGAACTGACCGAGGCCGAGTCCTGGACGGTCAACGACGAGGCCTTCGGGGCCATCGGCCGCAGCGCCGACGCCCTCGAGGGCGCCGTCGCCTTCGCCGAGAAGCGTCCCCCCGTGTGGAGGGGCCAGTGACCGGCGCCACTGTCTCACTGGCCGGCTGGCTCACGATCGTGCGTCTCAGCCTGCACGTGCTCGCCGCCACCATCTGGGTCGGCGGCACGCTGGTGCTCGCCGGTCTGATCCCCACGGTGCGCGAGCTCGGCGACGGTGCGACGTTGAAGGTCGCTCGCGCCTTTGGCCGCATGAGCTGGCCGGCGTTCTGGACGCTGGTCGCCACGGGAATCTGGAACTACCTCGCGGTGGCCCACGGCACGATCGCGGCGTCCTGGATGATCGCCTTCTCGGTGAAGATGATCTGCGTACTCGTCGCCGGCTACGGTGCCTATCGCCACACCCGCGCCACGAGCGCGAGCGCGCGCGGCATGTACGCCGGCGTCTCGGCGCTGGGCTCGATCCTGGCCCTCGTCCTCGGCGTCGCCCTCGCCGGTTAGGGCTCGCGACGACGAGGTTCTCGTCGAGCGACACTCATCAGAGCGAGCGAATCCGTGCGAGCTGATCGTTGATCGTCGCAACGAGCGTCGTCGGCACGCCATCGGTCTCGTCTCGGGCGAGTTCTATCGCCTTGGGAGCCCCTTCGAGAAGGTCGTCGACCACCTCACTCGCTCGAGCGCGCGACATCCCCCAGCGCAGGGCTTCATTCACGATTCTCTCTCTCGTCAGACGACTCGTTCGCTGGATGTTGTCGATGTACATCGCCAACCGATCGTCGCCGTAGTACTGCGTGCACATGAGGTCGTAGAGGGGCGCCAAAGTCAGCGCCCCATCGTCCGTGTGCAACAGCGAGAAGTTCTTAGCGTGGGCGTCCCCGTTGCCGACGAGTGCGTTGACGGTAACCGCCCCAAGAAGTCGCTCCAAAGAGTCCGGCGCCGCAACATCTCTGAGGATGCCCGCGATTCGCAGAAGCGACGGCCCCCCATCTTCTTCGTACTTTCTCTCCGGCGCCACGCCGAGTGCCTGGCAGAAGTCTTCTTGGTGGATGCGCCGTACGGCATAGTCTTGGCCAACGACTCGGTCGTAGCGCTCGATCACAATGAGCTTGCGCCCACCGATCTCCATCGTCTCGACGGACGCGACGTCCAGTTTGAGATGCGCGGCGACGCGCATGCAGAACGCCTCGTTCTCCACGGTGTTAGAGAACGCGGAGATCTCCGGCTTGAGAATGTGCGTCGACGGCGTCCCATCGACCGGACGCCCCCAGGAACCGTCGGGCGTGCGAGTCAGGACCAACTTCTCCTGCACGCCCGCCAGGGAGATCCGCACACGACCACCGACGCCCAGCGGGGCGCTCTTCAGATCTCGCACGAGAGCTTCAAGTTCATGGGAGCGAATCGACTCCGCGGTGGATGTCGTCGGCACCGAGGGTGCGGGATCCTCGCCCGGCTGGATCACCAGCGCGCCCGCGCAGTCCCGACCGAGGGCGCGGATCAAACCGTACGTGTCGCGCACGGAGACGCGGGCGTTTCGGGCGAGCGACGTGCGGGACTCTCCTTCCGGCAACAAGCCATCGAGGAACGAGCGGACGACCCCTTGCGTGTAGCGACGAGAGCTGAGTGGAAGCGACAGTGACAGGAGCGGGCTACCCAGCGGGTAACTCGCCAGCGCCTCGGGCGTGTATGTCAATCGAGGCCCGCTTCGATCCTGCTCGATGACTGCCACTTTCTGGCCTTCGAGCCAGACGGCGAGTTCGTCCGCCACTACCACTCCACCTTGTCCAACATCATGCGCACGCCGAGTTGGCGTAGCACCCTGAACAGGCGCCTGACCTGTTCGGTCTCCTTGCCGGACTCCAGTTCGGACAGGTAACTTCGCTGAATCCCCGCCCTCTCGGCGAGCTGAGCCTGGGTGAGCCCCGCCTCAGTCCGGTAGTGGCGCACGGCGTCACCCAGAGAGGCGGGCGTATAGATCCTAAATGGCCCCCTGGCTGAGTTGGATTGGTGTTCTGTCGGCATAATCCGACATTGTAACAGAGTCGGAATATCCCGACAGACAGCCACCGTCGGGATATTCCGACACCTGTGGCACGATCATCCGTAGGCGAAGTGCACCACCAGAGCCGAAGTGAGAGCGGCCGCGATGACGACGACCGGGAAAGGCGCTCGTAAGATCAGCGCGACCAGCGCGGCCGCAAGTCCCGCCACGCGGTGATCGATCACCACGTGGGTCTTCACGACGAGACCCTCGGCGACCACCAAAGCGCTCAGTAGCGCGATCGGCACCAGCGCGTTCACGCGCTGCAGGCGCGCGCTCGTGAGCCAGCGCTCGGGCACGAGGTGCCCGAGGTACTTGAGGGCGAAGGCCAAGAGCCCGGTGCCGAGAACGACGATCCAGTTAGCCACGCTCGCGCCACCCCGCCACGACCGCCACCAGCGTCGTCGCCACGATGGGCAGGCCCACCGGCAGCCAGGGCGTCACCACGAGACAGAACGCCACCGAGCTCGCCGCGACGCCGCGCAGGAAGTTGGTCTCGAGCCGGCGCCAGACCAGGGCGAGGAAGGCCGCCGGCACCGCGGCGTCGAGTCCCCAGTGCGAGGGATCTCCCAAGGCTCGCGCGCCGAGCGCCCCGGCGAGTGTCGCCAGGTTCCAAAAGACGTAGACGCCCGCGCCGGTCAGCCAAAACCCCTGTCGCATGGCGGTCGTGCCGTCGGGGGCCTGGCCCAGGGCGACTCCGGTGGACTCGTCGATGGTCAGTTGGGCGGCCACCACGCGGCGCCAGCCGGTAACGCGCAGCAGCGGCGCCATCTGGACGCCGTAGAGGGTGTTGCGCACCCCGAGCAGCGTGGCGGCCGCGATCGCGCTGGCCGGCGAGCCCCCCGCGCCCACGACACCCACCGCGGCGAACTGGCTGGCGCCAGTGAAGGCCACCAGGGAGAACAGGCAGGTCTCGAGCACGGTAAAGCCGGCCGCCACCCCGGCCGCGCCGAAGGCGACACCGTAGGCGCCCACGGTGACTGCGACCGAGGCCGCGACGCGTGCGGTAGGACGATCAATCGACATCCAACCAGTGTGCCCGCAACGAACCAGCACTACCCCCAGGCACTACTCTGGCGGTAACACGTCAAAGGAGAAGGCAGTGTTGTTTGGCGAAATCTTTGGTCCCGATCTCCTGATCGTGGTGATAGTAGTTGCCGTGCTGGTCTTTGGCGGCGCGGCGATTCCCAAGCTGGCCCGCAACCTGGGCTCGGCCAAGACCGAGTTCGAAAAGGGCCTCAAGGCGGGCCGGACCGCGGACACGACGTCCGCGGCGAGTGACGCCGACACGAAGCCCGAGGCTGACAAGTAGTCCTTGGGCGTGGACGTTCTCGACCTCGCCGAGCGCCTCTGGCGCGGCGAGGCCTCGACCGCTCAGCACCACCCCGTCGTCTTCGGCGGCGAGCTCTGTGAGATCACCGACGGGGTCGCCTTCATCCCGTCTTTCGCCAACTGCGTCGCCGTGGCCACCGAGGACGGCCTGCTGCTCGTGGACACCGGCTCTCCCATCACGGCCGGAACCGTCTTTCACCAGGTTCGCTCCTGGAACGCGAGCCCGCTTCACACCGCGGTCTTCTCCCACGGGCACATCGACCACGTCTTCGGCGTGGGCGCCTTCGAGGAGGAGGCGTCCGAGAAGGGCTGGCGAGCCCCTCGCGTGCTCGCCCACGAGCACGTGGGAGCGCGCTTTGATCGCTACATCCTCACCGCCGGTTACAACGAGGTCATCAATCGACGCCAGTTCGGCGTCGACAACCTGATCTGGCCGCGCGAGTACCGCTACCCCGACGAGACCTACCGCGACGTCCACGAGACGTCGGTCGGCGAGCTATCGGTGCACCTGCGCCACGAGAGGGGCGAGACCGACGACGCCACCGTGACCTGGCTGGCCGACAAGAAGGTGCTCTGCACCGGAGACCTCTTCGTCTGGTCGAGCCCCAACGCGGGCAACCCCCAGAAGGTCCAGCGCTACCCGCGCGAGTGGGCGGGTGCGCTGCGGCGCATGGCCGAGCTCGACGCGCACTACCTGCTCTCGGGCCACGGCCTGCCCATCGTGGGCGAGCTACGCGTGCGTCAGGCGCTCATCGAGACGGCCGAATACTTGGAGAGCATCGTCGACCAGACACTCGCACTGATGAACGCCGGCGCGCGCCTCAGCGAGGTGCTCGAGAGCGTGGCGCCCCCCGCGCACCTCGCCGGACGGCCCTTCCTCCAGCCGGTCTACGACGAGCCGGAGTTCATCGTCCACAACGTCTGGCGCCTCTACGGCGGCTGGTGGGACGGCAATCCCGCCACTTTGAAGCCCGCCCCCGAGCGGCGCCTGGCGAGCGAGGTAGCCGACCTCGCCGGCGGTGCGGCGCGCCTGGCCGCGCGCGCCGAAGAGCTGGCCGCCACCGGTGCGGACGAGGCGCTACGCCTCGCCGGGCACCTGATCGAGCTGGCCTGGCTGGCGGCGCCCGCCGACGAGGCAATCCAGCGCGCCCGTCAGGCGATCTGCACCCAGCGCGGCGAGGCCGCGACGTCGACGATGGCCAAGGGCGTCTTCGCGTGGGCCGCGCGCGAGTCCACCGGCGCGCGATACTAGCGAACCAGCCCCCGTAAATAAGGGTTTTCATAACTTCCGCCCTGGGGGGTTCGAGGGGCCCTGACTAATCTCGATACGTGGATTCACCCGCCCTGTCCCCACAGGGTGTATCGGCTCGAACGGGCAAGTGGCGTCGCGTGCGCCGAGCCGCTGCACTCCCCCTCGCCGCCCTCGCCCTCTCCGGCTGCACCGTGCCGACCTTCGGGGCGAGCGCGGGTGACACGACGAGTTCGCGCTCGGTCTATCACCTCTGGCAGGGCTTCTCGATCGGTGCCGCCATCATCGGCACGCTGGTGCTCGTCCTGCTCGCCTGGGCCATCCTGCGCTACCGGCGCAAGGGCGACGCGATCCCCACGCAGTACCAGTACCACATCCCCCTCGAGTTGACCTACACGATCGTGCCGATCCTGATCGTCTTCGGCCTCTTCGCCGCGACGATGGTCGTCGAGAACAAGGAAGTCGCCAACCCCCCGACCAAGGTCACCATCGACGTCAACGCGTTCCAGTGGGGCTGGAAGTTCTCCTACCCGGGCACCAACGCCGTCGTGGTGGGCCAGACCACCCAGACCCCGGTCATGGTCATGCCGGTCAACACCGACGTGCACATCAATCTCACGTCAACCGACGTGATTCACGGATTCTACGTGAAGGCCTTCAACTTCAGTCGCTACGCGCTGCCCGGGATCGACAACCAGTTCACCTTCCGCGCGGTCAACACGGGCACGTTCTTCGGCCAGTGCACTCAGCTGTGCGGGCTGTACCACTCGCTGATGTTCTTCAAAGTGAAGGTCGTCTCCGCCTCGGCTTACCAGACGTGGCTCGCGGGCTTCACCAACTCGGCGGCGGCACAAGCGGCGGCGGCGGCTCAAGCGGGCCAGAGCGCCACCTACGTACCCACCAAGGTGACCAACAGTTCGGGAGTGAAGTAATGACTGACGTCCTCGAGCGGCCCCTCCACCTGGAAGAGCCCGACCACCACGAGCACCACGGACCCTCGGGCCTGCTCAAGTGGCTGACGACGACCGACCACAAGGTCATCGGCCTGTCCTACACCGTGACCTCGGTGATACTGCTGGTGATCGGCGGCGCGTTCGCCGAGATCATCCGCGCCCAGCTGGCGAGTCCCAACGGCACCCTGGTCTCGCTCGCGCAGTACAACGAGCTCTTCACGATGCACGGCTCGGTGATGATCTACCTCTTCGCCGGGCCCTTCGCCTTCGGTGGTCTCGCCAACATCATCGTGCCCATCCAGGTTGGCGCACCCGACATGGCCTTCCCGCGCCTCAACGCGCTCTCCTACTGGCTCTACCTGACCGGCTCGATCACGATGCTGCTCGGGTTCTTCACCGCGGGCGGGGCGGCCAACTTCGGCTGGGTCGCCTACGCGCCGCTGTCAAACTCGATCAACACCCCTGGCGCGGGCGCCGACCTGTGGATCGGCGGGCTGCTGCTGACGGGCTTCTCGGCGATCTTCACCGGCGTGAACCTGGTCGCGACGATCTTCTACCTGCGCGCGCCGGGCATGACGATGTTTCGCATGCCGATCTTCACCTGGAACATGCTGGTCACTGCGATCCTGATCCTGCTGGCCTTCCCGGTTCTCACCGCCGGGCTGATCATGCTCTACGCGGACCGGCACTTCGGCACTCACATCTTTTCGGTAGCCGGAGGCGGGGTACCCGTGCTCTGGCAGCACATCTTCTGGTTCTGGGGACACCCGGAGGTGTACATCCTCGCCCTGCCCTTCTTCGGCATGGCGACCGAGATCTTCGCCGTCTTCTCGCGCAAGCCGGTCTTCGGCTACAAGGGCATGATCTTCGCCACGATCACGATCGCCGCGCTCTCACTCGGCGTGTGGGCGCACCACATGTTCACCACGGGCGTGGTACTGCTGCCCTTCTTCTCAATCATGAGCCTGCTGATCGCGGTGCCCACGGGGATCAAAATCTTCAACTGGATCGGCACCATGTGGCGAGGCCAGGTCTGGTTCTCGACGGCCATGCTGATGGCGATCGGCTTCCTCGTGACGTTCCTCGTCGGTGGCCTCACGGGCGTCTACCTGGCCAGCCCGCCGCTCGACTTCTTCACCCACGACACTTACTTCGTCGTCGCGCACTTCCACTCGGTGGTGATGGCCCTGGTGCTCGCCGGCATGGGCGGCCTCTACTACTGGGGCCCCAAGGTCACTGGCTACATGCTCAACGAGCGCATCGGCAAGATCCAGTTCTGGTTCCTCTTCGTGGGCACCCAGGTCTTCACCATGCCGCTGTACCTGGTGGGACTGCGCGGGATGCCCCGACGCATGGCGATCTACCCCCACGACCCCCAGTGGAAGTTCCTCAACGACGTCAGCTCCCTGGGCGCGGTGCTGATCGGCATCTCGACGATCCTCTTCGTCGTGAACCTCGTGGTGAGCTGGAAGAAGTACCCGGCGGGTGACAACCCCTGGGATGCCCAGACCCTCGAGTGGTTCACGACCTCGCCGCCGCCGCACCACAACTTCTACCGCCTGCCCCCGATCCGCTCGGAGCGCCCGACCTGGGACTACAACCACCCCGAGCACCACGCCGTGCCCCACGGCCAGCACGTCGAGCCCGTCCTCACCACCGGAGAGTCGAAGTGAGAGTCGAAGCCAAGCTCCTGCTCGGCCTGGGCGTCTTCTTCGGCGTGATGTGCGCCGTCTACTGGAACTGGTCGCTCGAGAACGCCGGCGGCGTGATGATGTTCGCTGGCATGCTGCTGTGCTTCCTGCCCGGGGGCTACTACTACTTCTGGAGCCGGCGCATGAAGGCCCGCCCCGAGGACGACCCCCAGGCCACCCCGGCCCAGGGCGCGGGCGTCGTGGGCGCGTTCCCCGGCACCTCGATCTGGCCCTTCACCCTGGGCATGGGCGCGTTCTTCAGCGTGCTCGCCCTCGTCTTTGGCATCTGGTTCCTCGTGCCGGGTCTGGGCCTCGTCTTCTGGGCGGTGCTCGGCGGCACGTCCGAGGGTCGCCGCGGAGGGCGCGTCTAGCTCCGGATTAGCCTTCACTGGTGGCCGCCGGTAACACCTCCGCGATCCGCCGCTGGCGCGTCGCGATCCTGCTCGGGTGGGCCGCGCTGGCCGTCGGGGGCCTTCTCGCCTCGACCGATCTCAACGGGCGGCTCACCACGTCGCTCGCCGTTCCCGCCAGCCAGTCCCAGCGCGCGGCCACCCTCTTGCGCCTGCACTTCGCCGACAGCATCGAGGGCGACTTCGTCGTTGTGGCGAGGGCGAGTCACGCCACCGCCACCGCCGACGAGGCCCGCCTCGCCGCCGCGATCGAACAGGTCCCCGGTCTCGCGATCTCCCAGGAGAGGGTCCAGAGCGGCCTGCTGCTCGCCGGGATCTCGAGCACGCTCAACCTGCGCGACGCCGCCGCGCTGACGGCCCCACTACGCGCGGCCCTCGTACGAAAAGGCTTCGCCGGCGCGCTCGTGACCGGCCCAGCGGCGATTCAGTACGACCTCTCTCCGGTGCTCGCGAGCGACCTGCGCCGCGGCGAGTTCGTCGGCGGCCTGCTCGCCCTGCTCGTCAGCCTGGTCGTGCTGGGACTCAGCCTGCGGGCGCTCATTCCCCTGCTCGTCGCGGCCGGCGCCGTGGGGGCCGCGCTGGTCGTGCTCGACGCACTGAGCCACGTCGTGACCCTGGTGCTCTACACGCCCAACGTCGTGGTGCTGGTCGGACTCGGCCTTGCCGTCGACTACACGCTGCTCTGGCTGCGGCGCGTGCGCGACGAAGAGTCTTCCGGCGCCGCCGATGCGAGCGCGGCGGCCGCTCCGACGCGAAGGACGATCGTCATCGCGGCGATCGTGGCGACGACGGGCCTGGCCACGATGCTCGCGGTGCCCATCCCCTTCCTGCGCTCGCTCGGCGTCGCCGGACTCGTCGTGCCGGTGTGTGCGCTCGCGGCGGCCCTCAGCCTGGCCCCCGCGCTGGGCTCGCTGCTCGACGCACCTTCGCCGCGGCACTCGCGGCGGCGCCGCAGCGTCTGGGTACGGTGGTCGGAGCTCGTAACGAGGCGCCCCCTCGCTGTGCTCGTGGTGTCGCTCGTGGTGCTCGCCGTGCTCGCCGCCCCCATAGCCGGCCTCTCACTCACCGCGGGGTCTCTGCGCGCCGTGCCGGGCGGCCTCGAGTCAACCCGGGCTCTCGCCCTGATCGAGTCCCGCGTTGGCGTGGGCGTGGTCGCGCCCGTCGAGATCGTCCTCGACAGCGGCCACAAAGGGGGCGCCAACGAGCCGGCGCTGCTCGCCGCGCGCAACCGGCTGGCCTCAGCCATCCTCGGCCTGAGCGATGTCACGATCGTCGCTGAGGGCGAGAGGCGGCCCTACGTGGACGCGACCGGGCGCTACTCGCGCGTCATCGTCGTCACGCGCCAGGACTTCGCGAGCGCAGCCACCAGCCACCTCGTCGACGAGATCCGCGCGGCGATTCCCGCGGCGCGCTTTCCGACGGGCTCGAGCGTCGTGGTGGGCGGCGCGCCGGCCCAGGCGCATGACTTCGTGACGCGCCTTGCGCGCTCGATGCCCTGGGTGGTGGCCGGAGCTCTGGTCCTCGCGGGACTCATCCTGCTTGCGACCTTCGGTCTGCCCATCGCCCTGCTCGCGATCCTCCTCGACCTCGCCTCGGTCGCGGGCGCCCTCGGGGTGCTGGTCGCGGTCTTTCGCGACGGCGTCGCCTCGTCGTGGCTGGGCACCTATCGCGTCGACGCGATCGAGTCCTGGGTGCCGGTCTTCCTCTTCGCCGTGCTCTTCGGGCTGTCCATGGACTACGAGGTCTTCGTGGTGGGCGCGGTGCGCGAAGCGCGCCTGCACGGCGCGCGCGGGCGCGAGGCCGTCGCCGAGGCGCTGAGCGCGACCGGGCCGGTCGTGACCGGAGCCGCCGCGGTGATGGTGGCGGCGCTGGTGGGTCTCGTCATCGGTCGCGTCGCCGGGCTCCAGGAGCTGGGTGTCGGCCTGGCCGCGGGGGTCGTGATCGACGCGGTCGTCGTGCGCGCACTCGTGCTGCCGAGCGTGCTCGCCCTGCTCGGCGACGCGGCCTGGCCCACGAAAACGCCCGCCCTCGTCGAGGGCGGGCGTTCGAGCGCTGGGAGGCGCGGGGTTACTTCACGATGGTGATCGCAAAGTGAAATGACGGAACCTGATAGCCGAGAGCAAGTCCCGGGAAGTCGCGCGCGTAACTCAGCACGGGCAGCATCCCGTAGGGAGTGTTCGGAAAGGACGGCTGGTTCGTGTAGAGCTGGGGGTACAGGTCAATGATGTGAGTGCCCACGCCACCGGTGGCAAAGAGGTGGATCACCGTGTAACCCTGGGAGTTGAAGCCGCAACCGTATCCGATGTGGCTGTTGTCGTAGTCAACCGCCAGGGTGTTGTCGAGTTGGGTCCAACCGACGCCCCTCAGACTGATGGTGAGCTCCTGGCCCTCCTTGAATTTGTATGTCCCTACGCCCGACTGGCCCGCGGCGAGCGCCGCGGCGCTGGTTGACTTGGTAGAGGTGGCGATGCCCATACTGAGGAGTTTCCCGGCCTTGTCATAGAAAGGCACGATGCTCTCCTTCACGTAGAAGGGGACCTGGGCCTCGATGCTCGAGCCGTTCACTACCTGGATGACGTGCCAGCCGCCCAGGCCGTCGGGAATGGTGACCGAGGCGCTGAGCGCCCCGTTCACGACCGCGGCCGAGCCCAGGGGGACCGACTGGAAGGCCCAGCACGAGGACGTCGGGCAGTTCACCCGGCTGCCGACGACCGTCGACCACACCAGCTGATCGGTGCCCGTGCCCGTGAGACCCGTCACCGAGACGTTGGTCTTGGAGAGCACCGGACCGCTCGTCGTCGAGAGAGTCGCCACAGCCTTGCTGGCCGGGTCGAGACCCGCGTTCGAGAGTGTCGTCACCTGATTGAGCGTGGGCGTGACCTGGGTCGGCCAGACGATGGAGGGCGCGAGATTCACGTGCCCCTTGGTCGTGGTGAATATGGCAGAGCCACCGTTGGCGTAGGGCACCGGGGACTGGATGATGTTCATGTAGAGCACACCGATACCGTCACCGACCTGAATCACGTGGCGTCCAACCGGCCCGGCAGCGCGGATTGTCACGCTGGCCGTTCCGCGGGTCCAGTTCGCCATGACCTCACCGGTGAAGTGGTTATCCCACAGTACCGAACCGCCGCCGGTGTAGAGCGAGGCACCGATGCCGGTGTAGGTGATGTGAATCGGCGTACCGATCGGTCCGCTCTTGGGGGTGACGCTGAGCGTGCGAAAGACCTCGAAGCCGCCGTGGAGAACATTGACGCCATTGACAACGGCGTAGATGTCGTGCGTGCCGCCGAAGTCTACGGGCACCGTGGTCTTGTAGGAGAAGGCGCCGCTCGCGTCGGTGGTGACGGTGGCGAGTACGACGTTGAAGTTGGTCTGGGCGCGACCGAGGTAGTTCACCGTGTTCGGCTCAGCGTCGACGTTCCACGAGACGTTGGCGGTCGACCAGGTCAGAGTGACGGGGGTGTTAGCGGGCAGGCTCGCGCCCGCGATGCTAAAGGGGGTGCCCTCGACGCCCGAGTACGGAGTCAAGGTCAGGTTGCCCATCGTGGGACTCGCGGTCGCCGGTGGCGCCGTGATGCCCGTGAATGGCAGCGCGGCCACCCCGGGAATCGCAGGAGCGACGAGAGTGGTCACCGCCGGGCCCGAGCTGGCGCTGCCCGCGGTGGCGAGAAGGGTGAGAGGCAGTAGTGCGCCGATGGCCGCGCGGACCACCACTCGGCGGCTCTTCATAAGGTCTAACTTCATTTCCTGGTCCTTTCCAGAGGTCGCGCGTATCACGGCGCGGATACTTTGATGCCCGGGTCAGGTGACCCGGGCATCAAATGGTGTTAGGCCTTGGGCGCGGCGTTCAGCGTGAGCTGAGAGGGGACCGCGGTTCCGGCTTGGCTGTAGGTGAAGGTCTGGACGCCGACGGCGGGCTTGAGGACTCGGGTGCGCCAGACGTACCGGACCTTCTTGTTGACGACGATGCGCGCCTTGTAGCGCTGGGTCACGGCCTTGACCGCGGCCGTCTTCACGACGATCTGGAAGTTAACAACGCCCAAAGTCGGGTAGCCGACGGTCGACCAACCCACGGTCCAGAACGCGACCGTGCCGTGGTTGCCGTAGTTCATCGGCAACGGCGCGGCGACGCCCGGGATCACGACGTTGGCGCTGATCACGTTGGCCGGCGTGAGCGGCGTGCCGCCCGCCGCGACATTCACGCCCGACATCCGAAAGACAACCATCTGGCCAACGAGGAACTCGTTGGTCATGGCGCAACCGACCGCAGGCGTCACACCGGGGGCGGCGCGGCTGCCGACCACGGTGTCGACGTTCAGGTAGACCGAGAGCGGGCCGACACCCTGGATCGGGGGACCCAGCGTCGTGGTCGTCGTCGGGCCAGTCGTGGTCGTCGTCGTGTCGGCGCTAGCCGTCGCGACGCCGACGAACGACGCCCCACTGAGGGCGATCGCCCCGGCGGTGGCTAGAGAGATGATGCGCTTCATGTACTGCCTCCTCTGATGTTCGAGAACTACTTACGGATCGTGATGACGCCCGAGAGGGTCGCCTTGAATGAATCGGTCTCGTGCGAGCCGGCCGTGTTGGACTGGATTTGGAATGAACCGCTGATCTTCAACGTGCCGCTCGCCCCCTTGTACTTGCCCGCGCCACCGATGACCTTGGCGACACCGGTCACCGTCACCGTGGTCGGCGCGCTCTCACCGGCCGCGCAGGCCTTGGTGGCCGAGGATGAGACGACCTTGAGCAGCAGCTTCGAGCCGCCGCCAGTGATCGATCCCGCTCCCCAGAGCGGGTCACAGGTGCTGGACGTGGACGCGGTGCCCTTTCCGATGACGGTGCTCTTGCCGAGCAGGGTGCCGACGCCGGTGCCCTTCACCGCCGTGGCCGAGACAGTATTGGCGTCCCAGAGCATGGCAATAGTGCCCGTGTATGTTCCCTTGAAGCTCACCTTGGTGACTTTCACGGCGTGTGACACCGATGCCGCGTGGGCGGCCGGGGCAAGTACGCCCGACGCGACACCGGTGAGACTGAGGGCGGCCACGGGGGCCAGCGTGATTCTTAAGATTTGTCGAACTGAAGTCATATGCATAACGTATAGTGAACTAGTACAGATTTCAAATCAATCTTTCCTCTCCATGTGATAGGAGTTAGCTATGTTGATGAATCGTGATCTGACGGTCCAACAGTTGCGCTGTTTCGTGGCGGTCGCCGACGAGCAGCAGTTCACGGCCGCCGCGGACAGCCTGCACGTGGCCCAGCCCTCGATCAGCTCGCAGATCCACCGTCTCGAGCGAATCCTCGGCGCCACGCTCTTTCACCGCGACCAACGCCCCGTCGCCCTCACCGACGCCGGACGCGCTCTCCTGCCCTTCGCGCGACGCGTGCTCGAGGGACTCGACGACGTGCTGACCGCCGTGACCGAGGTCGACGAGATCTTGCGCGGACAGCTCACCATCGGCGTCACCCCGAGCCTCGGCTCGACACTCTTGCCCTACGCCCTCACCGAGTTCCACCGGCGCCACCCCGGCATCTCGCTACGCGTGGTCGAGCGCGACAGCGAGGAGATCGCCACGCGCCTCGAGAGCGGCGAGTTGGATCTGGCGATCGCAATCATGCCCCTTCACGCGGCGAGTCTCGAATCCGCGATGCTCGCCGTCGAACGTCTCGTCGTCGTGGTCTCGCACTCTCACCCGCTCGCCTCGCGCGCCAAGGTGAACCTCGCCGACTTGGACAACGTGCCGCTCATCATGTTCGCCGAGGGCTACGACATCCGCGCGGCGACCCTCGCGGCCTTCAGTCGTGCAGGTGTCATACCCACCATCGCTCTCGAGGGCGCCGAGATGGGGACCTTCCACGCCTTTGTCGGCGCGGGGATGGGCGCCGCGATCGTGCCGAGCCTGATGGCCTCGACGCACCCGAACCTGCACGTGCTGCACCTGCAGTCACCCGTGCTCGAACGCACGATCGGCCTCGTCCAGGCGCGCAACCGCGTCCTGTCGCGAGCCGCGAGCACGTTCGCCAACGAGTTGACGATGTACCTCGGCGAGCGCGGCTGGCCGGGCCGGTCCCACGCCGAGCTGGTCGAGCCCGGAGCGCCGCACGAAGAAGTCGCCGCCATCGACGCGTAACAATTTTTCACGAGTTTTCGTGACCGAGGTCCGTACGAGCGAGTCGCGCGGGTGGGCTAGGTTGAGTGACGTCGATCCCGCGGGACGCGGAATTTTGCGTGCCGAGGGCGGAAATTCGTGGGCGAGGGCGACCTCGCGAAGAGATAGCGAGGAGACGACGTGGCGGCCGTGGAGAGTTCGACGAAAGTTGTCCTAGGGGGTAGGCGCGGCGGGCCCGACGTCACCACCCTGCGCCAAGACCGGTGGTGGATCCAACCCGTCGTCACGGTGTCGGTCCTCACCGCGTTCGTCATCTACTCGACCTGGGCCGCCTTTCAGAACAAGAACTACTACGCCGGCAGCGTGCACCGTGACCTGATCAGCCCATTTTACTCGCCGTGCCTGGCCAACAGCTGCGTGGCCGGTTCGGCGCACGGCTTCATCCTCCACAACTGGAACCTGTCGCCGGCTCTCATCATCTTGATCTTCCCGCTGGGCTTTCGCCTGACCTGCTACTACTACCGGCGCAGCTACTACCGCGCGTTCTGGTGGTCGCCGCCGGCCTGCGCGGTGGCCGACGCGCACGCGACCTACTCGGGCGAGACGCGCTTTCCGCTCATCATGCAGAACATGCACCGCTACTTCTTCTACGCGGGCGTGGTCTTTAACGTGATTCTGACCTACGACGCGCTGCGAGCACTGCGCCAACCTGGACAGGGCTGGGGCGTGACCGTCGGCACGCTGGTGCTCTTTGCGAACGCCATCTTGCTCTGGATGTACTCGATCAGCTGTCACGCATGCCGCCACCTCTTCGGCGGGCACGTCAAGAGCTTCAAGAAGCACCCGATTCGCTACTGGTTCTGGAAGGTCATGACCCCGCTCAACGCCAAGCACATGAACTTCGCGTGGACCTCGCTGATCTTCGTCGCCCTCACCGACGTCTACGTGCGCCTGGTGGCCTCGGGCGCTCTGACCGACTACAAGCTCTTCTAGAAGGACGACCGTGACCTCTCCCTACGAACACCACGACTACGACGTTCTGATCATCGGCGCCGGTGGCGCCGGCCTGCGCGCGGCCATCGAGGCCAAGCAGCGCGGCCTGCGCGTGGCGATCATCACCAAGAGCCTCCTCGGCAAGGCCCACACCGTCATGGCCGAGGGCGGCATGGCCGCGGCCATGGGCAACGTGTACGCCGAGGACAACTGGCAGGTGCACTTTCGCGACACGATGCGCGGCGGCAAGATGCTCAACAACTACCGCATGGCCGAGTTGCACGCCAAGGAGAGCCCGGAGCGCGTCCTAGAGCTCGAGCAGTGGGGCGCGCTCTTTGACCGCACCAAGGACGGCAAGATCCTCCAGCGCGACTTCGGCGGTCACCGCTACGCGCGTCTGGCCCACGTGGGCGACCGCACGGGGCTCGAACTCATCCGCACCCTCCAACAGAAGGTCGTCTCGATGGGCACCGACGTGTTCATGGAGTGCAAGGTGCTGCGCCTCGTGCACGACGAGAACGGCGCGATCGCCGGCTGCGTCGCCTACTGGCGTCCCACCGGTGAGTTCGTCACCTTCGCCGCCAAGACCGTCATCCTCGCCACCGGCGGGGTCGGCAAGTCCTGGAAGTTCACGTCGAACTCGTGGGAGTCCACGGGCGACGGCCACGCCATGGCCCTGTGGGCCGGCGCGCAGCTCATCGACATGGAGTGCATCCAGTTCCACCCCACCGGCATGGTCTGGCCCCTCAGCGTGCGCGGCCTGCTCGTCACCGAGGGCGTGCGCGGCGACGGCGGGGTGCTGCGCAACAGCGAAGGCCAACGCTTCATGTTCAACTACGTCGCCGACATGTTCCGCGCCGAGACCGCCGAGTCCGAGGAAGAGGGCGACCGCTGGTACGACGACCACACCGCCGGCCGGCGTCCGCCCGAACTGCTGCCGCGCGACGAAGTCGCGCGCGCGATCAACACCGAGGTCAAGGCCGGCCGAGGTAGCCCCCACGGCGGCGTCTACCTCGACATCGCCTCGCGGCGCTCGGCTGAGTTCATCCGGCGGCGCCTGCCCTCGATGTACCACCAGTTCATGGAGCTCGCCGGCGTGGACATCACCCGCGAGGCAATGGAGATCGGCCCGACCTGCCACTACATCATGGGCGGCGTGAAAGTCGACGCCGACACCGCGGCGACCAGCGTGCCCGGTCTCTACGCGGCGGGCGAGGTGGCCGGTGGCATGCACGGCGCCAACCGCCTCGGCGGCAACTCGCTCAGCGACCTCGTGGTCTTCGGTCGTCGCGCCGGCATGAGTGCGGCCGACTACATCGAGTCCGGCGCCGGTCCCACGGGATTCGACCTCGCCGAGGTCCAGCTCGCAGTCAAGGACGCCCTGGCGCCCTTCGAGAACGAGAACGGCGAGAACCCCTACGACGTCCAGCGCGACCTCCAGGAGATGATGCAGGCGAACGTCGGCATCATCCGCACGGGGTCTGAGATCGACTTCGCCATCAACGCGCTGGGCGAGTTCGCCGAGCGCGTGCGCAACCTCTCGGTCAAGGGAGGACGGGCCTACAACCCCGGCTGGAACCTGGCGACCGACCTGCCGAGCATGATCAGCGTGTCGCGCTGCACCGCGCTGGGCGCGGCGAACCGCAAGGAGTCGCGCGGCGGGCACACCCGCGACGACTTCCCCAAGGCCGACCCCGAATACGGCAAGTTCAACTTCGCGCACCAGATGACCAACGGGTCCTTCGACTCCGAGATCCGCACCGAGCGCTCAGCCCTGCTGGCGATGCCCGACGAACTGGCCCAACTACTCGAGGAGGCGAAGTAATGGCGAACGTGACGATGCGCGTCTGGCGCGGAGACGCTGGCGGTGGGGACTTCGAGTCCTACACGCTCGAGCAGAACGAGGGCGAGGTCGTCCTCGACGTCATCCACCGCATCCAGGCCACCGACGCGCCCGACCTCGCCTGTCGCTGGAACTGCAAGGCGGGCAAGTGCGGGTCCTGCTCGGCCGAGATCAACGGCAAGCCCAGCCTGATGTGCATGACGCGCGTCGATGAGCTGCCCGAAGGTCCGATTACGGTCGCGCCGATGCGGACATTTCCCATCATCCGCGACCTGGTGACCGACGTCTCGTTCAACTACGCGATGGCGGCCAAAGTACCAGCCCTGCTGCCGCCGCCGATGCCCGAAGGGGGCTACACGATGTTCCAAGAGGACGTGGCGCGCGGCCAGGAGTTCCGCAAGTGCATCGAGTGCTTCTTGTGCCAGGACGTCTGCCACGTCATTCGCGACCACGAAGACAACAAGGCCCACTACGCGGGCCCGCGCTTCTTCATCCGCTACGCGGAGCTCGAGATGCACCCCCTGGACACCAACGACCGTCGTGACCTCGTGCGCGAGGAGATGGGCCTGGGATACTGCAACATCACCAAGTGCTGCACCGAGGTCTGTCCCGAGCACATCAAGATCACCGACAACGCGATCATCCCTCTGAAAGAGCGCGTCGTCGACGCCCAGTACGACCCGGTCGCCTGGCTCGGACGCAAGATCCGTCGTCGCACCAAGCGCAGCGCCGACGAGGCCGCGGTGCAGCCCGCGCCCTAGGTGCCCGACTTCCTCAGCCCCGGCTGGTTCTCCGATCTCAACGCCGCCCTGGCCGCGGTGGAGCCGCCCGACGGCGAACTGCGCCGAGTGGTGGTCGAGTTTCTCAGCGCGCCGAGCGGTGTGGCGCACGCGATGACCTTCAGTGTCGGTCCCGCGGGCTGCGGTGTCGCCCTGGGCGACCACCTCGGCGCCGACGCGCTGTTGCGCATCGACTACGCCGACGCGCGCGCGATCGCCGAGGGGCGCCTCACCAGTGCCGACGCCCTGCGCGAGGGCCGCGTGAAGGTTCGCGGCGACGTCGACGTGTTCCAGTCCCTGCTCGAGTGGCTGCTCGGCCTGGGGGCACGCTGATGGACCTGCCGCTCTTTGAGAACGACCTCGAGGAGCCGGGCGTCATCGAGGCCGCGATGCTGCACCGGCGCAACGTCGGGCTCTCGCCGGTAGCGGTGCTGTGCTTCTTCTCCGACGTGCTCGAGCGTCTGGCCGCCTCGGGCGAGCTCGTCGAACGCTACCGACTGCGCAGCGAGATGGGAATCAACCCGGTCTACGAGATGACCACGGACGCCGGACCGGTCTCGGTGGTGCACCCGGGCGTGGGCGC
Organism: Actinomycetes bacterium; assembly: GCA_021790675.1. Classification (GTDB taxonomy): domain Bacteria; phylum Actinomycetota; class Acidimicrobiia; order Acidimicrobiales; family RAAP-2; genus RAAP-2. The sequence continues at coordinate 26,679 of JAJYGN010000029.1, read as the reverse complement.
TCCCTTGGCCGCGGGCTTCGCCGAGGAGATGATCGGCCTGGGTGCGCGCACGCTCGTAGCCTGCGGGGGGGCCGGCGCGCTGGTCGAGGGCCTCGTGCTCGGACACGTGATGATCGTGGGCTCGGCCCTACGCGACGAGGGGACGAGCTTTCACTACGCCGCGCCGAGTCGCACCATCGACGCCGACCCGCTCGGGGTTCGCGTGGCCGAGGAGCACTTGCGCGCGGCCGGGATCGACTATCTGGTGGGGCGCACCTGGACGACTGACGGCTTCTTGCGCGAGACCCGCAGCCGCGTCGCGCGGCGCGTGGCCGAGGACTGTCTCATGGTCGACATGGAGTCCGCGGCGTTCCTCGCGGTCGCACGGTATCGCTCGGTGCGCTTCGCCCAACTCCTCTACGCCGGCGACTCACTGGCCGGCGAGACGTGGGACTCGCGACACTGGGTGCACGCCGGCGACACCCGCGAGCAGCTCTTTCGCGCGGCGGTCGCCACGGCGAACGCGCTCGCTAGTGCCTGAATCGATGCACCCGGCGGGGACGACGCATCGCGTCGTGGAGTCGCCCACGCTCGCGTGACAGAACGACCGCGAGCCCGACGAAGAGAGCGCCGGCGATCAGGATCACGAGGGGGGCGCGCACCTGGCCGGGGAAGATGCGCACGATCAACCACGGAACGTTGACGAGCAGGCCCACCGAGCCCACGAAGGAGAGCATCACCTCTCCCGGGCGCGTGCCGAGATAGAGCAGTCCCAACGCGCTCACCAACCCCAGGAAGGGCGCCAGCGAGGCGAACTGGGCCGCGGTGATCGCCGCGCCACCGAGCAGGGCAAGTCCCCCTCCCCACTCGACGAGCAGGGGGGCACGCACTGGCAGGCGCATGGCGGCGAGAATCGCACCGGCGCCGACCAGCCACACGACGGCGCCGGTCAGCAGTCCGGCACCGTGGGCGTAGTGCACGATCACCGTCGGCCAGGTCATGACCAACGTCAGAGCCCCCATGAGAGCGAAGAAGCGCACCTCGATCTCGTCACGGGCGATGCTCGCCTCGGCGGCGAGGGCGAACAGCCCGATCGCGCTGGCCGCGGCGAGCAACGGACCGCCGGCGGAGGCGAAGTTGATCAGGAGAACGCTGCCCACCACCACCGCGGCCGCCCCCACCAGGTCAGCGACGTAGGGCGTGCGGATCTTGCGCATCAGGGCGATCGCGATCAATCCGGCCCCGCAGGCCCAGGCCGCAAAACCCATCCACCCTGGGTTCGCGACGAGGCGCACCGCCGCCGATAGCGCGACGACGCCACCGCCCAGCGTGGTCATCTCCTGGATCGGCCGTGTGCGCCCGCGCCACATCAGCGCGCTGAGAGCCGCCACGACGAGCCCGGCGACCAGCACGGCGACTTCGACGCGTTCACCACCCGCGCTGGCGCGCGCGGCCACCACCGCGAAGAGCGCGGCCGACGCGGTCGAGGCCAGCCACAGGAACGCCCGCAGTCGTGCGTAGGCGGCGTCCTTCGCCTCGTGCACCAGCGCGCCGCCCGCGCCCAGGAGAACGCTCAGGGCGCCGCTGAGCCCGAGGCGCGCGGGCGTGGCCAGCTGCGGCCAGTAGCGCACGATGATCAGTGCGACCCCCACCACGGCGAGGGTCGCGCCAATGTAGCCGACCGCCTCGGCGACCGCTGGCACGCGTCGAGAGCGCCGCGCCGGCGCGGACACGCTCGCGAGCTCGAACTCGGTGATCGCGCGCACCTGCTCGGCGCTGAGGAGCCCCCGTTCACTCCAGCGCGCCAGCCGTTCGACCAGATCGCGCGCGAGACGCGGCGACGGCGCTCGAAGAGGCTCGTCCGGCCCGGGAGGCGAAGTCGCGGGCGGCGACACCTCGACGCTTCGACGACGCGACACTGCGGTCACGATCAGTGCGACGAGAACGAGGAGAACGACGACACTGACGACCATGTCGGCTCCTTTCGGGGGCAACCTCGAACCTATTACGGACGTCACCCGTTCGCGAATCGAGTGTTCGATGCCCCATGCTCCAACGCAGGCGCCGAGCGGAGCTTCCGAGGGCCGGGGAACTACACGAGGTTCGCGGTCGCGTCCGCTACCAGCAAGTCGATCACCGCCTCGTCACTTAGTGGCTCGGAATAGAGGAATCCCTGGCCGAAGTCACAGCCCACGTGACGCAGATACTCGAGCTGCTCCGGGGTCTCAATCCCCTCGGCGACCATGGAGAGCTCGAGCTGGTGGCCGAAGAGGATTATCGACTCGAGCAGCGAGCTGGTGTCGAGAGGCGAGCGGATCGGCTCGACGAAGGACCGGTCGATCTTGATGATGAGGGGCTTCAAGAGTGCGAGGTACGACAGCGAGGAGTACCCAGTGCCAAAGTCGTCGAGGGCGATGACGACGCCGAGGCGATCCAGGTTCTCGACGAGGCTCGTCGCGCCGGCTACGTCGGTCAGGGTCGCGCTCTCGGTGATCTCCAGCACCAGCCGCTTCGAGACGAGCCCGCTGGTGACGAGCGCACGTTCGATCGTCTCGGCCAGGTGAGGGTCGTGGAACTGGCGCGTCGAGAGGTTAACCGAGACGTGCGGGAAGTACCCGCGCGAGTTGGGCGGCCATGTCGCGGCCGTTTCGCACGCGCGCTGGAGCGCGTACTCGCCGAGCTCGATGATGAGATCGCTCTGCTCAGCCAGCGCGATGAAGACCTCGGGCGACACGGCACCGAACTTGGGGTGTTGCCAGCGCATCAGCGCCTCGAAACCCACCACTTCGTCGGTGACGAGATTTACCAAAGGCTGATAGACCATCGAGATCTCGTTGAGCGCCAGCGCCCGGCGCAAGTCATGCTGGAGCTGGTAGCGTTCCGAAACCTGGTCCTTCATCGCGCTAGAGAAGATCACGTACTCGTGCGTCCCGCGCCGTTTGGCCTCGTACATCGCGGTGTCCACGTCGCGCATCAGTTCGTTGGCGTCGAGCGCGTCGCCTTCGTCCACCACGACCCCGAGACTCGCGCGCTGCTCGAGGGAGATCGTCGCGGCGAGGAACGGCTCATCGAAGACTGACAGCAGTCGTTGGGCGACCTCGTCGACGCCTCCGGAGAGCCCTTCGGCGAGGTAGAGGAACTCGTCGCCGCCGAAACGGCACAGGGTGTCCGACGCGCGCGTGACCATCTCCAGGCGGTGCGAGATCTCGATGAGCAGCTCGTCGCCGACCTGGTGTCCCAGTGAGTCGTTCACTCCCTTGAAGTCATCCAGGTCAATCAGGAAGAGGGCGTTGGCCGCCCCGGTTCGCGCGCGAGCCTCGACGGCGCGCTCCAGACGATCCTGGAAGAGCGCCCGATTGGCCAGACCGGTGAGCGGATCATGCAGCGCTTGGTGCGAGAGCTGGGCGACGAGAGCGCGCTCATCGGTGATGTCCTTGACCGACGCCACGATCCCCTCGACCTCGCCGTTGTCGTGGCGCACCACCCCCACCGAAATCTCGCCGACGATCACGTGGCCGTCACGGTGCACGTAGCGCTTGACGTAGCGAGCGGCGCGGCGGTCCCCACTCACCATGTCGCGAATCATCTCGGTCGTGAGGTTGCGATCCTCGGGAAGGGTGAACTCATTGACGTGGTGGCCCACGAGCTCACTGGCGTCGACACCGAGCATCTCGCAGTAGGTGCGGTTCACGTCCAGGAGGGTGCCGTCGCCGTCGGCGATCGCCATACCCGACGTGTTGTACTCGAAGGCCTGGCGAAAGCGCCGTTCGCCGCGCACCCGTTCGAGATCCGCTTCGGCCTCGGCGTTGAGGGCGTGAAGCTCGGCCTCGACCTTGGCCCGCTCGACGGCGAGGCGCTCGCGGGCGTCGTGGACGATCGCGATCGTCCAGGCGTGTCCGGCCACGTGCAGCGGCGCGAACTCGACGTCGACCGCCACCGCCTCAAAACCTTGGCGAATCACGCCGTCGACAACGCCCGCACCCGTCACGATCTCGACGCCTTCGACGAACGAGACAAAAGGTCTCCCCACCACCTCGCGGCGCGGTCGCGCCGCGGCGGCGAGGAGTGGCTCGTTGACGAAGCGAACCACGCCGTCCTCGTCGAGGAGAGCCACGCCGAAGGACAGCGCCTCAAAGAGCCCCCGCCACGAGAGAGGCTGACCCTCGAACTCGCCCACGAGGCGCGCGGCCTCGATCTCGGCGAACATCGCGCGGTGGCGGTTCTCACGCTCCTGGCGCAGACCCGCGAAAACTCCCACCAGCGCCGCCAACGCGATTGCCCCACCACCACCCCAGACCTGCCAGGACTGGCTCGGGTGCAGCACTTCGACAGGGATCAGTACGGCGGCATCGCCGAGCACCGCGGCCAGCGATCCACGCAGACCGAGGTGGCGCGCGCCGTAGAGGACCGGCGCAAAGAGTGCCACGTTAGCCACCACGACGAGCGCGTCGATGTGATGCGGCACACCGGTGAACTGCGCGCCCACGCGCAGCACGAGGACACCCAACTCAAAGAGACTCAGTCGCCACCACGCGCGATGCTTCAGCAGCCGCTTTCGACGGGCGGCCAGCGCCGACGGCTGCCGGAGTGCACCACGGTTCATTGCGGACTTCACGTTGGTATCGCCCCCATCAGACGTCGCCCGAACCCAGAGGTGGCGAAACGTCAACGTTCACAAATGTAATTTTCTTCCTCGCCAGAGGTCAAGAAAACTTGCTTCGTAGTAGCTCATTCGCCCGTGTCATGAGGCGATTTTCGTATGTGTTGTGTGAGATTTGTGTCGCGTATGCGTTCAGGGTCATCACTAGTCTGATCCGATGACGTCCTGGCTTGAGGCAAATCGCGCCAACTGGAACGACCGCGTGGCCGTCCATCTGAATTCCGACTTCTACGGCGTCGAGCGCTGGCTCAACAGTGACGATGGCCCCGACGCCGGCGAGGCCGCCCTGCTCGGCGACGTCACCAACCGGCGCCTCGTACACCTGCAGTGCCACTTCGGGATGGACACGCTGCGCTGGGCGCGCGCGGGCGCGATCGTGACCGGCGTCGACTTCTCCGACGCAGCGATCGCCGCGGCCGGCAGACTCGCGGCGCGCGCCGGATTGACGAGCCGCTCACGCTTCGTGCTTTGCAACCTCGACGACGCACCCGCCGCGCTCGCCGAGCGCTTCGACGTCGTCTACGTGAGCCTGGGCTCGCTGTGCTGGCTCGCGCGCATCGCCGACTGGGCCGACGTGGTCGCGGCCCTGCTCGGCCCCGACGGCACGCTTCTCGTGCACGACGTCCATCCCCTCGCCTTCAGCCTCGACGACGACGGCGCGACGTTCACCTATCCCTACTTCGAAGAGTCGGAGCCGGTCGTCGTCGAAAGCGCGTCGAGCTACACCGACGGCGGCGCCCTGGCACACTCGGTGAACTACGAGTGGAACCATTCGCTGGGTGAGATCGTCACCGCGCTGGCGGAGCGATCGCTGATGGTGACCCACCTCGCCGAACACCCCTGGACGCGCTACCAGGCATTCGAGGGTCTCGTCGAAGGGCCGAGCGGTATCTTTCGCGCGTCCGAGGGCGCGCCGCAACTGCCGCTCTCCTTCACGCTGACGGCGCGCTGGGCCTAAATCAGGCCGAGCTTCGTCACGTCCTCGCGCTCGCCCACGAGCTCGTCGGTGGTGGCGGCGACCTTGGCGCGGGCGAACTCGTCGTGGACGAAGCCCTCCTTCACGCTCCAGGCGCCGTTCGCGTCGACCGTGATCGGGAATCCGAAGGTCAGCCCTTCGGGGACCCCGTACTCGCCGCGGCTCGTCACCGCCACCGAGACGCAGTCGTCTGCCAAAGTGGGCGTGATCAGCGAGGCCACCGTGTCAATGGCGGCGTTGGCCGCCGAAGCCGCCGAGGAGGCCCCGCGAGCCTCAATGATGGCGGCGCCGCGCTTTTGGACCGTGCTGAGGAAATCTCCTTCGAGCCAGGCCCGGTCATTCACCGCCGTGACGACGTCGACGCCGTCGACCGTCGCATTGGTGAAGTCCGGGAACTGCGTCGAAGAGTGATTGCCCCAGATCGCGAGGTTCTTCACGCCGCCCACGCCCGTGCCCACGCGCTTGGCGATCTGGGTCTCGGCACGGTTCTGGTCGAGGCGGGTCATCGCGAACCAGCGGTCCGCGGGCACCTCGGGCGCGTTGGAGCGAGCGATCAGACAGTTCGTGTTGCAGGGGTTGCCCACCACGAGCACGCGCACGTCATCGGCCGCGTTCTCTGCGATCGCCCGGCCCTGGGGCTTGAAGATCCCGCCGTTCACGTTCAAGAGGTCGCTGCGCTCCATGCCGGCCTTGCGCGGGATCGAGCCCACGAGCAGCGCCCAGTTGACACCGTCGAAGGCCGTGGCGAGGTCGCTCGTGGCCACGACGTTGGTCAGCAGCGGAAACGCACAGTCGTCGAGCTCCATCACGACGCCCGCGAGGGCCTTCATCGCCGGCTCGATCTCGAGCAGGCGCAGTTCGACCGGCGTGTCCGCGCCGAGCATCTGGCCTGAGGCGATGCGAAAGAGCAGCTGGTAGCCGATCTGACCGGCGGCACCGGTCACGGTCACTTTAACGGGGGGCTTCATAAATCTCCTTTGATTGTCTAGAGGCGCTCGACGATGGCCGAGCCGAACTCCGAGCACGTGACCCCGGTGGCGCCTTCGATGAAGGGGGTGATCGGATTATCAGATACGTTGAGGACGCCCGCGGCGTTCAGTCTGATTCCGTCAGCCATGGCCTCATCCTAGGTCGCTCGCCAGGGGGCCTTCGAGGGCCAAAGTCACGTCCTCGCCGAGAAGAGCGCCTCGTGAATTTCACGCGTCGCGGTCGATCGATTGAGCGTGTAGAAGTGAAGTCCCGGCGCGCCAGCCTCGAGCAGGGCCTCGCAGAGTTCGCGCGCCGCGGCAATGCCTTCGGCGCGCACCGCGCCGGGTCCGCCGCGCTCGTGAGCGCGCTCGAGGCGACGCGCGAGGGCCTCGGGCACCTTCGCGCCCATGTCGGCCATGCGCGACATCCCCGAGATCGTCGTCACCGGCATGATCCCGGGCAGGATCGGCTTCACGACCCCGAGTGCGCCGACTTCCTCGACCAGACGGGTCCACTGGGAGAGCTCGAAGAAGAACTGGGTCAGCGCGAAATCGGCCGCGGCGAGCTTGGCGGCGAGGTATCGCCGATCACTCGCCAGGTCGCGCGAGCGCGGATGTCCGTCGGGGTGGGCGGCGACACCGATCGAGAAGTCCCCGACGCGCCGCGCCAGTTCGACAAGATCGCTGGCGTGGTCGAGCTCGCGCGCGAGGTCCTCGCCCTCGAGCGGGTCGCCGCCCAGGGCCATGAGGTTCTCGACTCCGGCGTCGCGGTAGTGCTCGAGAATCTCGGTCATCTCGGCACGCGAGTGCCCGACGCAGATGAGATGGGCCATCGCAGTGAGATGGCCTTCGCGCTTGATGCGCGTCACGAGGTCGTAGGTGCGCTGACGCGACTCGCGCCCGCCGCGATAGGTCACCGAGACGAACGAGGGCCGCAGCTGCTCGAGGTCGGCGAGGGTCGCGGACAAGACCGCGGCCTCCTCGTCGGACTTGGGCGGGAAGAACTCGAAGGAGCGGGTGATCCCCTCGCGCAGCAGCGCGTCGACGCGCACGGAGCTACTCGGCGCGGCCGAAATCGTCTTCGAGGCGCACGATGTCGTCCTCACCGAAGTAGGTGCCGTGCTGGACTTCGATGAAGACCACGGGGTTCGTTCCACGGTTCTCGCAGCGGTGCTTCTGACCTAGGGCCACGTCGATCGAGTCACCGGGGTGCATCTCGTACTCGACGTCGTCGAGCACGACGGTGGCGTCGCCGTTGACGAAGAACCAGTGCTCGGCGCGCTCGGCGTGCTGCTGGTAGCTCAGGCGCTTACCCGGGGACACCACGATGCGCTTGACCTTGTGGTCGAACATCTCGTCGTCGAGCACGGTGAAACTGCCCCAGGGGCGCTCGTCGTATTCGCGACCTCGATCGTCGGTGACTGTCATCGGACCTTCTCTGCGGCTCGCACGGCGTTGTACAACAGCATGGCACGGGTCATCGGACCGACGCCACCGAGACGCGGCGTGATCCAGCCGGCAACGTCGGCGACCTCGGGCGCGACGTCGCTCATCAGCCTCGTTCCCGACCAGCTGGTGCCGGCCGCGACCACCGCTGCTCCGGGGCGCACCATGTCGGGCGTGACGAGCCCGGCGACGCCGGCCGCGGCCACCAGCACGTCGGCGCTACGCGTGAGTTCGGCCACGTCATCGACACCGGTGTGCACCACCGTCACCGCGGCGTTACAACCAGGGCGCTTGAGGGCCATCAGCAGCGCCAGCGGGCGCCCGATCGTAAGTCCGCGCCCGATGATCACGACGTGACGTCCTTCGACGGGTACGTGGTAGCTCGCGAGCAGCTCGACGATGCCCGCCGGGGTGCACGGCAAGGGGCCCGGCGCGCCCATCACGAGGCGCCCGAGGTTGACCGGGTGCAGGCCGTCGACGTCCTTTCTCGGATCGACGCGCACCAGCACCTCCTCCTCGTTCATGCCCGCGGGCAGCGGCAGTTGCACGAGTATCGAGTGGACCGCGTCGTCGGCGTTGAGCCGGTCGATCTCGGCCTCCACCTCGGCCTGGGAAGCGCTCGCGGGTAGGTGCACGCCCACCGAGTGCACGCCGATTGCCTCGCAGTCGGCGTGCTTCATCGCCACGTACTTCGCGCTCGGGCCGTCGTCGCCGACGAGCACCGTGGCCAGTCCCACGCGCACCCCGCGCGCGCCGAGCGCGCCGACGCGGTCGGCAAGTTCCATCTTGATTCGGGCGGCGACGCGCTCGCCGTCGAGTAGTTCGGCCATGTCTCTCCTAGTGTCGGAAGTGACGCTCGCCGGTGAGCATCATGACGATTCGCGCGGCGTTGGCCGCCGCGATCACCTCGGCGTCGCGCACCGATCCCCCGGGCTGGACGACCGACGTCACCCCGGCGCTGGTGAGCGACTCGAGCCCGTCGGCGAAGGGGAAGAACGCGTCCGAGGCCGCGGCCGAGCCCACCGCGTGGTCGCCGGCCTTGGCGGTGGCGATCCCGGCGGCCACGACACGCGACTGCTGGCCCGCGCCCACGCCGACGGCGACGCCGTCCTTGGCGAGCACGATCGCATTCGACGTCGTGCGCGCGCACACGCGCCAGGCGACCATCAGGTCTTCGAGCTGGCGCGGCGTCGGCTGGGCCTCGGTCACGCAGCGCCACTGCGCGAGGGGCACGCGCAGCTCATCGGCGTCTTGGACGAGGGCGCTGTGGCCGTAAGTGCGTATCGAGAGCCCGAGCGCCTCGGGCGCGGGAGCGGCGAGCAGGCGAGTCGCCTTGCGTCGCGCGCGCAAGGTGGCGACCGCCGCCTCGGAGAAGGAGGAAGCGATGATCACGTCGGCCTGGGGACCGGCGGCGATTGCCGCGGCCACGTCGTCGTCGACCACCCCGCGCAGGGCGACGATGCCGCCGAAGGCGCTCTGGGGGTCCGCGGCGAGGGCCGCGGAGAAGGCCCCGACGAGGCTCGCTCCCAGGGCGGCGCCCGAGGCGTTGGCGTGCTTGATGATGGCCACGGCCTCGCGGCCCGGCGCGTCGGCGGCGAGCTCGTGGACCAGTCGCCACGCGGCGTCGGCGTCGAAGAGGTTGAGATAGGACAGCGCCGTGCCGGCGTGCTGGACGACCTCGTCCCACCACGGACTCGTGCCCGCGATCCGGTAGCGCGCGCCGACCTGGTGGGGGTTCTCGCCGTAGCGCAGCACGTCGCGGCGCTCGAGGGTCAGGTGCAGGCTCGTCGGCAAGGTAGCCGCCAGCGGGTCGGGCGCCTCGCCGATCTCGCCGCCGGCGTCGAACCACGCGACGATTCCCGCGTCGTAGGCCGCGGTGTGCGCGAAGGCGGCGCGCGCCAGGTCGTGGCGCGTCGCGGGCGAGAGAGCGCCGGTCTCGCGCAGCTCGGCGAGGACCGCGGGATACTGCACCGGGCTCGTGAGGATGCCCACGTGGCGGTGGTTCTTCGCCGCGGCACGCACCATCGTGGGCCCGCCGACGTCGATCAGCTCAACCGACGGGTTCGTGAAGAAGGGGTAGAGGTTGCTCACGACGATGTCGATGGGCGTGATGTCGTGCTCGAGGAGGGCGGCGAGGTGCTCGTCCACGTCGCGGTCGGCGAGGATGCCCCCGTGAATCGCCGGGTGCAGGGTCTTCACGCGTCCCGAGAGCATCTCGGGAAAGCCGGTCACGTCGGCCACGTCCAGGTGGGCGAGCCCGGCCTCGGCGAGAGCCTCCGCGGTGCCGCCCGAGGCCACCAGCTCGACCCCGAGGTCGGCGAGACCCTGGGCGAACTCGATCAGTCCCGTCTTGTCCCAGACGGACAACAACGCCCTCATGTCTCCTCCAATGCGCCCTCGAGCGACGCCGGCTCACGGCCCTGCGCCAGCGCCGCCATCACCCTAGTAATTACCGCAGGGTAGAGGGCTCGCTCGACGGACTTGATCCGCTCGTGCAGCGTCTCTTCTGAGTCCTCGGGCAACACCGGCACACGGCGCTGAGCGAGGATCGGCCCCTCGTCGAGCTCAGCCGTCGCCAGGTGGACCGTGCAGCCCGACTCGCTGACATGCGCGGCGAGCGCCTGGGCGACCGCGTGCCAGCCTTTGAAGTCTGGCAGCAGGCTGGGGTGCGTGTTGAGGACGCGCCCCTCGTAGGCCGCGGGGAACGTGCTCGTGGTCACGGTACCGAAACCGGCCATCGCCACCAGGTCGATGTGCTGGTCCGACAGCGCTCCCACCAGCGCCGCCGAATAGGCCTCGCGGTCAAAGCCGGCCGTAAAGCCCCCATAGTCGCGCCGATCGACGAGCGTGGTCGCCACGCCAGCGTCCTCGGCCACGCGAAGCGCGCGACAGGGCCGGTCGGCCACCACCAGGGCGACGTCGAGCCCGGCCTCGAGGATCGCTTCCAGAATGGTGCCCGAACCCGACACCATCACGCACAGGCGAACCTCAGCCAAGCGCGAGAGCCTTGACGATCTCGACCATCTTCTCGCCGGCTTCTGTCGGATTCTGACAGACGTGCACCCCGGCCGCGGCCAGGGCGTCCATCTTGGCCTGGGCGGTACCCTTCGATCCCGAGATGATGGCGCCCGCGTGTCCCATCTTGCGCCCCGGGGGTGCGGTCACCCCGGCGACGTAGGAGACGACGGGCTTGGTCATATGGGTCGTGATCCACTCGGCCGCGCGCTCCTCCTCGCTTCCGCCAATCTCGCCGATCATCATGACCGCTTTGGTCTCGGGATCGGCCTCGAAGGCCGCGAGGCAGTCGATGAAGTTGGTGCCCGGCACCGGGTCGCCGCCGATGCCCACGCAGGTCGTCTGGCCGACGCCCTGGCTCGAGAGCTCGTAGAGCGCCTGGTAGGTCAGCGTCCCCGAGCGCGACACGATGCCCACCGGCCCGCCGGCCAGCGCGATGTCGCCCGACGTGATGCCGATGTTGCACTTGCCGGGGCTGATGATCCCGGGGCAGTTGGGACCGAGCAGACGCACGCCGGGGAACTCCTCGACCAGGCGGTTGTAGGTGACCGCCTCGTCGTGGGCCGGGATGCCCTCGGTGATGCACACGATGAAGGTGATCCCCCCCTGGGCGGCCTCGATGATCGCGTCGGCGGCAAATCGCGGGGGCACGACGACGAAGGACGCTGTGGCCCCGGTCGCCGCGACCGCCTCGGCCACGCTGTTAAAGACCGGGATGCCGTCGACGTCGGTGCCGCCCTTGCCCGGGGTGACGCCGCCGACGACCTTGGTGCCGTAGTCGCGGTTGCGTAGCCCGTGAAAGCGGCCCTGGCCGCCAGTCAGTCCCTGGACGATGACCTTGGTGTTCTCGTCTACGAAGATGCTCATGATGGTTACGCCTTGGCTAGGGCCACGGCCCGGCGCGCGGCGTCGAGCATGGTCGGTTCGGTGATCAGGGTGTCAGAGAGGTGCGCGGCGAGGATGGCGCGGCCCTGGGTGGCGTTGGTGCCGTCGAGGCGCAGCACGATCGGCGCGGTGATCGTGACCCGCGAGAGCGCTTCAAGCACGCCCTTGGCGACCTCGTCGACGCGCGTGATGCCGCCGAAGATGTTCACGAAGATCGACTTGACCTTGGGGTCGGAGTGGATCACTTCGAGGGCTGCGGCCATCACGTCGGCGTTGGCGCCGCCGCCAATGTCGAGGAAGTTGGCCGCGCTGCCGCCGACCTGGTTGACCACGTCGAGCGTCGACATGGCCAGTCCCGCGCCATTGGCGATGATCCCGACGTCGCCGTCGAGGCCAATGTAGTTGAGCCCTTTCTCCTTGGCCATCTTCTCGCGCGGGTCCTCGGTCTCGGTCGCGCGGAACTCCTCCCATTCAGGGTGGCGGAACGACGCGTTCTCGTCGAGAGTCACCTTCGCGTCAAGAGCGTGCACGCGCCCGTCGGGGGTGAGAATGAGCGGGTTGACCTCGGCTAGGTCGCAGTCGCCCTTGGTGTAGCACTCGTAGAGGCGAACGAGGAGTGCGGCCGCCTGCTCGCGGGCCGCCTCGTCGAGGGTCGCCTCGTCCACCCACGCGCGCGCCGCCGCCAGGTCGAGCCCGCGCAACGGGTCGATGGAGAGCATGGCGATCGCGTCGGGGTTCTCCTCGGCGACGACTTCGATCTCGACCCCGCCCTGGGCGCTCAGCATGCCCAGGTGCTTCTTGTTCGGCCGGTCCAGGGTGAAGGAGGCGTAGTACTCGCGCGCGATGTCACTCGACCTCTCGATCCACAGGCGGTGCACCACGTGACCCTTGATGTCGAGTCCCAGGATGTTTCCCGCGTGCAGTCGCAGCTCGTCCTCGTCGGCGGCGAGCTTCACGCCGCCGGCCTTGCCGCGCCCGCCGACCTTGACCTGGGCCTTCACCACGACGGGATATCCCACCTCGTCGGCCACGGCCACGGCCTGCTCGACCGTGTCGGCGACGCCGCCGGGCGAGACGGGGATGCCGTAACGCGCGAAGTACTGCTTGCCCTGATACTCAAAGAGATCCATCTAGGTCTGCTTTCTCTAACTCGATTCGGCCGCGGCGCGCTCGCGCGCGTCGAGGGTCGTCTCCATCCACTGGCCGATCTCGGCGAGAGAGGCGCCGGGCGTGAAGACGTGCGACACGCCGAGACCACTCAGCGTCGCGACGTCGGCCTCGGGGATGATGCCCCCGACCACGACCACGACGTCCTCGCGGCCCGCAGCGGTGAGCAATTCGATCACCCGGGGCACCAGCACGAGATGCGCGCCGGAGAGCAGCGACAGGCCCACCGCGTCGGCGTCCTCGTGCACCACGGCCGCCACAATCTGCTCGGGGGTCTGGTGCAGCCCGGTGTAGACGACCTCGAAGCCGGCGTCGCGAAGGGCTCGCGCGATGACCTTCGCCCCGCGATCGTGACCATCCAGGCCGGGCTTGGCCACGACCACTCGATAGGTGCGCTCCATTGGTCATTCAGCATAGAGGGCGTGATAGGGGGCCTCTTTGGGGCCCCCTCGCCGGAGTCGCGCGTGCCGCCAGGACTAGCGTTGCCGTTGTGACGGACACGATGACCCCGACGCGGGGGACGGTGCACGCCCTCGTCTCGGCCATGCGTCCCGCCCAGTGGGTGAAGAACCTGCTCATCGGCGTGGCCCCGGCCGCGGCCGGCATGGTCGGCGATCCAGACGTCGAGCGCCACACCATCGCGGCCTTCCTGTGCTTTTGCGCCCTGGCGTCGGCGGTCTATTTGATCAACGACGTGCGCGACATCGAGGCCGACCGGCGCCACCCGACCAAGCGCCACCGCGCGATTCCCGCCGGACAGCTCCCGGTGGGCCTCGCGCTCGCTGCCGCGGCCGTGCTCGCGGCCATCGCCTTCATCCTGCCGGCGTTCCTGTGGCACCCCGGCGGGCTCTACTTCATCCTCGGCCTCTACCTGGTCAACTCGCTCAGCTACAGCCTCTGGCTGAAGAACTCGGTCATCATCGAACTCGGCATCGTCGCCAACGGCTTCTTCCTGCGCGCCTACGCCGGGGCCGTGGCCTCTCACATCTTCGTCTCGACCTGGTTCCTCGTCGTGATCTCCTTCGGCGCGCTCTTCCTCGTGATCGGCAAGCGTTCGAGCGAGCTGAAGAAGGTGGGCGCGGGCGCCGCGCGCCCGGTCCTCTCTCAGTACACACCCGAGTTCTTGCACTCGGCCCTGACCATGTCGGCCACGGTCGTCGTAACCAGCTACAACCTCTGGGCCTTTGACACCTCGGCGACGGGATTGTCCTCGATTCGCCACCACATCGTGCCGATCCGCCTGACGATCGTGCCCGTGGTCTTCGCCGTCTTGTTCATCATGCGCTCCGCCGAGGCCGGCGAGGGCCAGTCCCCCGAGGATCTCCTCTTGCACAACCGTGTGGTCCAACTGCTCGGCGTGATCTGGGCGGGGTTGCTCGCCCTAGGGATCTACGGATGAACCGGGTCCGTCTCACGGGCTGGGGGCGCACGGCCGCGAGCCTCGCCACTCTGATCACGCCCACCAACGAGGACGAGGTGGCCGCCGCCCTCTCCGGCGAGGTGATCGCCCGCGGGCTCGGACGCAGCTACGGCGACGCCGCCCAACTCGCCGGCGGCGTCGTGCTGGACAACTCCGGGCTCGATGGCGTTTCGTCGATCACCTCCGAGGGCCTCGTCACGGTGGGTGCGGGCGTGTCGCTCGACGACCTGCTGGCCCTGTCGATCCCCCAGGGCTGGTTCATCCCGGTCACCCCCGGCACCCGCCAGGTCAGCGTGGGCGGCATGATCGGCGCCGACGTCCACGGCAAGAACCACCACCGCGACGGCTCGATCGCCGCGCACGTGAGAGCGCTGCGCATCGTGACCCCGGTGGGCACGTTCGAGACGAGTCCCACTCACGAGGCCGAGCTGTTCTGGGCGACGATGGGCGCGATGGGACTGACCGGCGTGGTGACCAGCGTCACGATCCAGATGATGCGCATCGAGACCGACCAGGTCATCGTCGACACCGACCGCTTTGACGACCTCGACGCCGTGATGAGCGAGATGAAGAGCGGCGACGACCGCTATCACTACTCGGTGGCCTGGGTCGACTGCATGACACGAGGCCGGCACATGGGCCGCGCGATTCTCACCCGCGGCGAGCACGCGTCGCTCAGTCAGATCGACGAGCCCCATCTGCGTAGCCCGCGCCCCGCGCGGCTCACGGTCCCCCTCGACGCGCCGAGCGGGCTGCTCAATCCCCTCTCGATCAGGGCGTTCAACGAGCTGTGGTTCCGCTCGGCACCGCGCCACGAACGCGGCGAGGCGCAGGCACTCTCAACGTTCTTTCACCCCCTCGATGGCGTGCGCGACTGGAACCGCCTCTACGGCCGACGCGGCTTCGTCCAGTACCAGTTCTGCGTGCCCGACGAGCGCTCCGAGGCCATCGTCGAGGCGATTTCGCGCCTGTCGGCCTCGCGCGTGCCGAGCTTCCTCGCGGTCTTAAAGCGCTTCGGCCCGGCGACGCCGGCCCCCCTCTCCTTCCCCCAGCCCGGCTGGACGCTGGCCCTCGACCTGCCGGTCGGGCCAGACAAGCTGCCGGGCACGCTTGATGAGCTCGACCAACTCGTTCTCGCCGCCGGCGGGCGCGTCTACCTGGCCAAGGACGCGCGCCTGGCGCCAGCGACCTTCGCCGCGATGTACCCGGGGCTCGACGACTTCCTCTCGGTCAAGGCCCGCGTGGACCCCGAGGGCCATCTCACCAGCGACCTCGCCCGACGCCTCCACCTAGGATTCCCCCATGGATAACGCCTTCGGTCAGCCCCAAAACGTCGTCGTGCTCGGCGGCAGCTCGGACATCGCGCGGGCCATCGTGCGAAAGCTCTGCGCCGCGCGCACCAACACCGTCGTGCTCTGCGGGCGCAACCAGGACCTGCTCGACGCGGCGGCCGCCGAGGCCCGCGACTACGGCGCGGCGACGACCGAGACCGTGCTCTTTGACGCCGAGGATCCGGGCAACGCCACGCGCGTCGTCGCCGAGGCCCTGGCCAAGGTCGGCGGGCCGGTCGACCTCGTGATCGTGGCGGTGGGACTACTCGGCACCCAGAGCGAGATGGAAGACGACCCCGAGGCGGCCGCGCGCATGATCACGGTGAACGTCACGTGGCCGGTGGCCGCACTGACCGAGCTGCGCGCTCGCCTCGTCGCCCAGGGCCGCGGACGGATCCTCGTGATCTCCTCGGTCGCCGCAGTACGCGTGCGGCGCACGCAGTACCTCTACGGCGGCGCCAAGGCGGGGCTGGACCGACTCTGTCAGGGGATCGCCGACTCCCTCGAAGGCACCGGCGCGTCGCTGCAGATCCTGCGCCCGGGCTTCGTGCGTTCGAAGATGACGACCGGACAGCGCGAGATCCCCTTCACGACCGGCGTCAACGAGGTCGCCGAGAACACCCTGCGGGGCCTGGCTACGGGCGAGCGGATCATCTGGTCCCCGCCGATCCTGCGCTACGTGTTCTTCGTGCTGCGCCACCTGCCCGCCACGTTGTGGCGCCTTCTCGCCGATCGCTGACGACACCCAAATTTCACACTGTCCCCAGTAGGCGACGTCGGCGTGCTCAAATGACGGAGACCGACTGGGGGAACGGCGTGGACTCGCTGGGAGAACGATCTGACGCGTGGAATCGGCTTGTCTCGATTCTGCCGGGCGACGTTCTCGTCGTCGACGTTGAGGGAGTCATCCACCACGTCGGAGCCCCCATCGCACGCGTCAGCGGATATCGGGTCGAAGAACTGCTCGGTCGCTCCGTCGAGGTCCTCGTGCCGCCCGACGCGCGACGCGCCCACCTCGAACGGCGCGCCGATTTCCTGAGAGATCCCAAGGCGCGCCCGATGAGCCTCGACGCGAGCTTTCGACTCCAGACCAAGGACCGCGGCGAGATGACCGTCGCCATCACGCTCGCGCCCATCACGGTCGACGGCGAACTGTGGGTCATCGCGGCGATGCATCCACCCACCAGCGCCTCCGAGGACGCCCACGAGCGCCAGCGCGAGCTCGCCGCCACGCTCTCCTTCGTCACGATGCTCGCCGAGAGCGAGGAGCGCTTCCGACTAGCCTTCGAGGCGAACACCGCCCCCATGGTGCTCGCCGACATCAACAACCGCGCGATCGCGGTCAACGAGTCCTTCTGCCAGCTGATCGGGCGCAGCCGCGAGGAGGTCATCGGCGCCGACTCCTCGGCCTACACCCACCCCGACGACCAGACGATATCTGCGACCGTCCACCAACGAGTACTCAGTGGCGACATCGGCGAGGCCACGTACACCAAGCGCTACCTGCACCGTGACGGCCACGTGGTAGTGGTCGAAGTCGCCAAGTCCGCGGCGCGCGACGCCGCGGGGCGCATCCTCTACTTCGTTATCTCCCAGCGCGACGTCACCGAAGAACAGGCGCTGATCGCCCAGCTATCGGACCAGGCGCTCCACGACCACCTCACGGGCCTGGCCAATCGCTCACTCTTCGAGGACCGCCTCGCCCAGGCCCGGGCGCGCGGACGACGCCACGCCACCATGGGCGCGGTGCTGCTGGTCGACCTCGACGACTTCAAGGGCGTCAACGACACCTACGGGCACCTCATCGGCGATCAGCTGCTGGTGGGCATCGCTCGGCGATTCGAGATGGTCACGCGTGATTCGGACACTCTGTGTCGACTCGGCGGCGACGAGTTCTTGTACCTGGCCGACGACATCGCCTCCCCCCACGAGGCCACCGAGATCGCCCTACGGCTCCTGGCCGTCCTCGCCACTCCCTTCGAGTTCGACGGCATTCGCATCGACCAGCGAGCGAGCGTGGGCATCGCCCTCTACGACGCCCAGTCCCCGGACGGCGACTGCATCCAAGAGGCCGACGTGGCCCTCTACGAAGCCAAGCGCGAGCGTCGCGGCGCCAGCGTGGTCTTTCATCCCTCGATGCGCCAGAGCGCGGTGAGTCGCTTCTCTCTCACCCAGGACCTGCACGTGGCCCTCGCCTCGAACGATCTCACGATGCACTACCAGCCGATCGTCGATCTCGCCACGGGCACGGTCGAGGGCTTCGAGGCCCTGATGCGCTGGCACCACGCGAGCCAAGGGTGGATCTCGCCCGAGATCTTCATTCCCTTGGCCGAGCAGAGCGCCCTCATCGTCGAGCTCGGGCGAAAGGCGCTGCGCGAAGCACTCAGCGCGGCCGCGACCTGGCCGGCCCCCTCGGACGGGCGCGCGAGCCCCTCGGTCAGCGTGAACTTCTCAGCGCTCGAGTTCCACGATCGGGGAATCGTGCAGCTCATCGACGACGAGCTCGCCGAAAGCGGCGTCGCGCCCGAGCGGCTCGTAGTCGAGATCACCGAGCGCGTGGCGCTCTTTGACGTCACCGAGACGTTGGCGACCACACGCCGTCTTCAGGAGATGGGAGTGCGCGTCGCCCTCGATGACTTCGGGACGGGGCACTCGTCACTCTCCCAGCTCGCCCAGCTGCACCCGGCGATTCTCAAGATCGACAAGTCCTTCGTCAGCCCTCATCACTCGAGCGCCGATCTCGAGGCTTTGCTCGAGGCCGTGGTGGCCCTGGGCGCGAAGCTCGGCATCGAGGTGGTCGCCGAAGGCATCGAGACGTCCTCCCAGCTCGCCACGCTGCGCACGATGGGCTGTGGGCACGGACAGGGCTTCTACTTTTCGCCCGCGAAGCGCGCGGACCTCGTGCCCGCGCTGGCCGAGCACGTCTTTAACCTCTGAAGGGCCTATCCCGCCGGAGTCAGCTTGGACGTCGTAGACGTCGTCGACTTGGACAGCGTCTCACTCGGGCGCAGACTCATCGTGAAGAAGTCCCGGTTCCACCAGGTCGTGAAGTAGCGCGACGGCGGACCGTTCATCGAGCTGAGCAGGCTCGTGCCGTTGCCGCCGTTGATCGGCGCATTCAGGGGACCGTTGAACACCGAGTACTGCACCCAGTCGGTGTTGATGTCGAGCTCCATCGCGCGCACCGCGCCCGCGCGCACCAGCACGTTGGCCAGGTCCTGAATCGAGAGCGCCGGGCCGCCGACGTAGATGATGGCCCCGTCCTTGGTGACTCCCAGCCCCGAGCGCCACACGGAGAAGGTGCCGCCGAGGGTCTTTCCCCAGGCGATCGAGTTGGGGTTCGCAAGACCGGGCACGGGCTTGCCGTTATTGACGAGTAGGCGCAGGTTCTGTCGCACCGAGGCGATCTGGTTGTTCATGGTGAATCCCTTGGTGCCCCACGCCCCCAGAGTCATCGTGCCGTCCTTGAAGATCACGACCGAGGCCGCACCCTTACGCAACGGCAGGATCATGCGACCGTCGGTGTAGTAGCCGCCGTTGGCGTCCTGCATGCGAAAGCCGGCGTTAAAGGCCGCGACCAACGTCTTGGACGCCGCGGCAGTGATCGGCGCGCTGTGGCTGAAGTGATAGCCACCGGGGATGTAGGAGCCGCTGTAGAGCTGGGCGCGCAGCAGGGTCGGGTCCATCCACGCGACGCCCACGACGTAGCTCGTGTTGATGTTGTTGGGCCGCACGAAGGCTTCGTAGATGGTGGGGATCCCACTCGCGGTGGTGCGACCGGCGACGTGCCAGACGCCCTCGCCGGGCAGGGGGTTCGCCGCCGGGGTCGGGATGCGTGCCGGCTCGGGCAGATGTCCAGCCGCGGGCACCGCCACACTCGTCGGTCCGTGTCCGAAGGCCGACGCCGGGGGCTTGCCGCCGACCGTGGGCGGGTTGAGCTTGTAGTACTCGGTCTCGATCCAGGTGATGACGCTGCCCATGCCGTGGCTGCGGCCCCACTCGGCGGCCCGCGCCATGTAGGAGACCCCATACGTCGGGTTGTTCAGAGCGAAGGCGAGGGTACCGCCCAGGTAGAGCACGAAGGCCGCCGAGACGCTGACCAGGCCTACGAGCGCGCGACGGCGCCAGTAGACACTCTGGGGCAGGCGATGGTTGCCCGGCGCGCTCGGCGGCCGATAAACGGGTCGGGTGGAGACCATGAGATTCCATTCTGACACCCGCTCAGCGCCACCCATCCGCCGAGAGGCCGATTCTTAAGGCTCCTTTAATAAAGCCGTGGGGATCAGGCCCGTCGAAGCGGTGTCATGGCGAGCATCAGATGCTTGGAACCGTGCTCGTCAAAGATCACGACCGCCTTGGCGCGATAGCCCTCGCCCTCAACACTCGCCACCACGCCACGCCCGTAGCGGTCATGTATCACCACGTCGCCGCGCGCCAGGCCCAGCAGTTCGGCTCCCGTCGAGCGCACCGGTGGCGCGGCGCCCGCGCCGAAGGCCCGGCCCTCGGCGAAGCTTGAGGAACGCCCGACGAAGCCCTCCTCGTCAGAAAAGCTCGCCCGGCGAAGCGGCGGCGTGGAGGAGAGGTCGACGACGAGCTCGGAGGGGACCTCGGCGAGGAAACGGCTGGCCAGGGCGTCGGTGCGCTGGCCCCAGGTGGTGCGCGTCCAGGCGTGGGTGAGCGACAGGTGACGCATCGCGCGGGTGAGTCCCACGTAGCACAGGCGCCTCTCCTCTTCGAGCTCGGCGTCGTCGGAGAGCGCGCGCCGGTGGGGAAAGATCGTCTCCTCGAGACCGGTGATGATGACGGCCGGGAACTCGAGTCCCTTGGCGACGTGCAAGGTCATCAGCGAGACCGCGCCGGCCCCGGCGTCGAGCTGGTCGGAGTCGGCGACGAGCGCCATGCGCTCGACGAAGTCGAGCAGCGTCTCGTACTGCGCTGCGGCGGAGGCCAGTTCGCCGAGGTTCTCTAAGCGCGAGTAGGCCTCGTCGGTGCTCTCCTCGCGCAGCGCGTCACCCATGCCCGACTCGCGCACGATGGCCTCGATCATCTCGCGCGGAGACAGGTCATTGGCGAGAGCGCGCAGCTCGTCGAGCATCATGGAGAACTTCGTGGCGCCATTCAGTGCGCGTCCCGTGAGACCGGCCGCCGCCGCGTGGTCGGCGGCCTCGGCGAAGGAGAGGGCGTTCTCGGCGGCGTAGGCGCCGAGCTTGGCCTGGGCCGAGTCGCCCACGCCGCGCTTGGGCTCGTTGATCACACGTCGCGCGCTGGCCTCGTCGCGCGGGTTCACGATGAGCCGCGCGTAGGCCAGGACGTTCTTCACCTCTTTGCGGTCGTAGAAGCGCATGCCCGAGATCACCCGGTAGGCGATGCCCGCGCGCAGCATCTCCTCTTCCAGGATGCGGCTCTGGGCGTTGGTGCGGTAGAAGACCGCCATCTGGTTCCAGTTGAGCCCGTACTCGCTGGCAAATCGGCGCAGCTCGCTCGCCACCCAGCGCCCCTCGTCGTACTCATCGCCCGCGCGATACAGGCGGATCTTCTCGCCCTGGTCGCCCTCGGTAAAGAGGTTCTTGGCGCGACGGCGGTTGTTGCGAGCGATCACCGCGTTGGCGGCGTCGAGGATCGTCTGGGTCGAGCGGAAGTTCTGCTCGAGCACGATCACCGACGCGTCGGGGAAGCGCTCTTCAAACTGAAGGATGTTGCGCACGTCGGCCGCACGGAAGCGGTAGATCGACTGGTCCGAGTCGCCGACCACGCACAGGTTGCGGTGCTGGGCGGCGAGCATCATCACGAGCTCGTTCTGCACGCCGTTGGTGTCTTGGAACTCGTCGACGAGCAAGTAGCGAAAGCGCCGCTGGTAGCTCTCGAGCACGTCGGCGTCGGCGCGCAACATGGCCACCGCATTCACCAGCAGGTCGTCGAAGTCCATCGCGTTCGCGCCGCGTAGGCGCTTCTCGTAGAGAGCGAAGATCTCGGCGATGCGCTTGCGCGAGGGGTCAGCGCCGTGGAAGGCCTCGTATTTAGCCGCGTCCATCATCTCGTTCTTCGCCGCGGAGATGGCCGCGGTCACGCTGCGCGGGCTGAGGCGCTTGGTGTCGAGGTTGAGCTCGTTCATGATGCGCTCGACCAAGTTCTGGGCGTCGCCGGCGTCGTAGATCGTGAATCCCCGCTCGTAACCCAGCACGTCGGCGTGGGCGCGCAGCATGCGCAGACACGCCGAGTGGAACGTCGAGACCCACATGTCGCGCGCCTCGGGTCCCACGAGGTCGGCCACGCGCCGGCGCATCTCGTCGGCCGCCTTGTTGGTGAAGGTGATCGCCATCACCTCCCAGGCCCGGGCGTCGCCCGTGGCCAGCAGGTGCGCGATGCGTCGCGTGAGAACGCGCGTCTTGCCCGAGCCCGCGCCGGCCACGACGAGCAGGGGGCCGCCGCGCTGCAGCACGGCCGCGCGCTGGGGCTCGGTCAGGCCCTCGAGCAGGTCCGCGGGGTTGGGTCGCGCGCTGTCGAGGTCGCCGAAGAGGGCCTCGTCGGAAAAGGGTGAGGTCACTCCCACTCGATGGTGCCCGGCGGCTTGCTCGTCACGTCGAGGGCCACGCGGTTCACGCCCTCGACCTCACGAATGAGTCGGTTGGCGATTGTCTCGATGAGATCGTGGGGCAGGCGCGCCCAGTCGGCGGTCATCGCGTCGTCACTGGTGACCGCGCGGATCACGATCGGGTACGCGTAGGTGCGGCCGTCGCCCATGACCCCCACCGTACGCACGGCGGGTAACACGGCGAAGCTCTGCCAGAGCTCGCGATACAGGCCGGCCTTACGGATCTCGTCGACCACCACGGCGTCGGCCTGGCGTAGGATCTCGGCGCGCTCGCGGGTCACCTCGCCGACGATGCGCACGCCAAGCCCCGGGCCCGGGAAGGGCTGGCGCCAGACGATCTCCTCGGGCAGACCCAACTCTTCGCCGACGTGGCGCACCTCGTCCTTGAAGAGTGCGCGCAGCGGTTCCACCAGGTCAAAGGAGAGGTCCTCGGGCAGCCCGCCCACGTTGTGGTGGCTCTTGATATTGGCCGCGTGTCCCGAGCCCGACTCGATGACGTCGGGATAGAGGGTGCCCTGGACGAGGAAGCGCGGGCCGTCGCCGCCCGCGCCCAGGTCGCGCGCGACCGTCTCGAACTCGCGGATGAAGAGCTCGCCGATGATCTTGCGCTTGGCCTCGGGGTCGGTGACGCCTTCGAGGGCGTCGAAGAAGCGGTCCGCGGCCTTCACGTGGATGAAGTCCACGCCGAACTGGCGGGTGAAGGTCTCCTCAATCTGGGGGCCCTCGTTCATGCGCATCAGTCCGGTGTCAACGAAGACGCAGGTGAGCTGGCGGCCCACCGCGCGAATCACCAACGCGGCCGCGACGGCCGAGTCCACGCCGCCCGAGAGCGCGCAGAGGACCTTCTCCTCGCCGACCTGGGCGCGGATCGCGGTGACGGCGTCGTCGATGATCGAGGTGTTGGTCCACGTGGGAGCGAGTCCCGCGACGTGGTGGAGAAAGTGCGCGAGCAGCTCTTGGCCGCGCTCACTGTGGACGACCTCGGGGTGGAACTGGACGGCGTGCAGGCGCCGCTCGGTGTTCTCCATTACCGCAACCGGCGCGCCGGGCGTCGTCGCCGTAACCGCAAAGCCCGCCGGCGCTTCGCTGATCGCGTCGCCGTGACTCATCCAGCAGGTCGACGTCTCGGGCCACTCGCCGAGCAGAGTTGAGGGCCCCGAACGGGTGAGCGTCGTGCGCCCGTACTCGCCCGCGCCGGTGCGCGCGACGGCGCCACCTAGGTCACGGGCCATCAGCTGGGCGCCGTAGCAGATGCCCAGGATCGGGATGCCGAGCTCGTAGATGGCCGGGTCCAGCGAAGGCGCGGGCACCTCGTAGACGGACTTGGGCCCGCCCGAGAGGATGATCGCGCCGGGGGCACGCCTCGCCACCTCTTCGGCGGTGATGCTGGCGGGGACGATCTCTGAATACACGTGCGCTTCGCGCACGCGACGGGCAATCAGTTGGGCGTACTGAGCGCCGAAGTCAACGACGAGGACACTCGTCAATGGCCCATGCCCACGCCCTGGGAGCGCTGGAGCGCCTTGCCCTCGGTCTGCAGCGACGGCGCGAGCATGATCTCGGCCTTCTGGAACTCCTTTAAGGTCTCATAACCACAGGTGGCCATCGAGGTGCGAAGGGCCCCCATCAGGTTGAGACGTCCGTCGTTCTCGTGCGCCGGTCCCAAGAGGATCTCCTCGAGCGTGCCGCGCACCTGGGTCTTGACCCTCGTGCCGCGCGGCAGGGTGGGATGAAACGTCGCCATCCCCCAGTGATAGCCCTTGGCCGGAGCCTCAAGCGCGCTCGTGAGAGGCGAGCCGATCATCACGGCGTCCGCCCCACAGGCGATGGCCTTAGCGATGTCGCCCCCCTTGGACATGCCGCCGTCAGCGATCACGTGGACGTAGACGCCGGTTTCGTCCAGGTGGCGCATGCGAGCGCCCGCCACGTCGGCAATGGCTGTCGCCTGGGGCACGCCGATGCCGAGCACCGCGCGCGAGGTGCACGCGTTGCCCGGGCCCACGCCGACCAGCACGCCGGCCGCGCCCGTGCGCATGAGGTGCAGGGCCGCCTGATAGCTCGCGCAGCCGCCGACGATGGTCGGGATCTCAAACTCGCGGATGAACTTCTTCAGATTCAGCGGCTCGGAGGTCTTCGAAACGTGCTCGGCCGAGACGACGGTGCCCTGGATCACCAGGATGTCGAGGCCCGAGTCGGCGATGGTCTTCGCCATCCAGTCGGTGCGCTGAGGGGTCACCGAGGCGGACGTCACGATGCCCGCGTCCTTCATCTGCTTGATGCGCTCAGCGACCAGCTCGAGCTTGATCGGCTCGAGATACATCTGCTGCATGCGCGCGGTGGCCTTGTCGTTGTCGAGCTCGCCGATCTCTTCAAAGAGAGGTGTCGGGTCCTCGTAGCGGGTCCAGAGGCCCTCGAGGTTCAGCACCCCGAGTCCGCCCAGGCGTCCCATCAGGATCGCCGTGGTGGGCGAGATGGCCCCGTCCATGGCCGAACCCAGCACCGGGATCTCGAACTTATAGGCGTCGATCTGCCAGGAGATGTCCACGTCCTCGGGGTCGCGCGTGCGACGTGAGGGCACAATGGCGATGTCGTCGAAACCGTACGCCTGACGCGCCGATTTGAAAATGCCGATTTCTACTTCCGCCATGGTGACCTCCGCGACACGCGTCTGACGACTGCGTAGCCACCAATCTACCGGACACGCCACGACGTTCTACGGGTCACGTCCAGCGTCGACCCTCCTCGGGCCACTCCACGTCAAGGGCCACGCACAACAGCTCGGTCAACACGCGCGCCGTCGCGCCCCAGATCACGTCCTCGGGCACCCGGTAGAAGTACAGAGGGAAGAACCCGTCGTCGTCGGAGCCGGGCCGCCTCTCAACACGACGCCAGCGCTCCTCGATGAAGGCACCCTCTTGGGCCAGATCCGCCAGGGCCACCGTGAAGACGCGATCGACCTCGGCCGGGTCGGCCACCAACTCCGGACGAGCTTCGAGGTGCGCCACAACGGGCCAGATAGCCGAGGCGGAGGCGAAGGTGACGAGCGGGCTCAGCCAGCCCACCGGCCTGACCAGGGACCTCTCGAGGCCCACCTCCTCGTAGGCTTCGCGCAGAGCCGTGTCGATGAGGTCCTCACCGGGGTCGTTGGCACCGCCAGGCAGGGCGATCTCTCCGCGATGGGAGCGCAGGGCGAAGGAGCGACGCGTGAGGATCACGTGCGCCTCGCCGTCCTCGTCGAAAAGGGCGACCAGCACCGCCGAGCGGCGCGTGATCGCGAGCTCGCGCGCGTCGGCGACCGCAGCTAGCTCACTGGGCTCGCCGGGCAGCGCCGCCACGTCGAAGGTGCGCCCCGCCGCGCGCAGGCGCTCCAGCACGACTCTCGAGCTGAGACCGCTGCGCTCGTGGGCCGCAAGATGGCTCCAGGGCGCGGGACCTCCGGGGCGGATCTCGTCGGGCGCCGGGATGACCTGGGGGTAGCGATGCCCGGCGAAGCGGGGCTCATCCAGAGGCATCGGCGCTATTCCCCCCTACAGTGGTGGGGTATTTCCCTCGAAGAGACCCTACCGGGGCCTCCCTGTCCCCCTGCAGGAGCACACATGAAGTCCCTCGCCCGCCTCGCGGTGCGTCGCCGCTGGTACGTGCTGACCGCCTGGATCGTGCTCTTCATCGGGCTCACAATCGCCTCCCAGAGTGTCGGCACCGCGTTTTCCAACTCCTTCAGCCTGCCCGGCACCGACTCGTCGAAGGCCTTCGCGCTGTTGGGACACGTGAAGTCCCTCGGCGGCGACGCCGACCAGATCGTGTTTCGCGCGCGGTCCGGCACCATCGCCGATCAGCGCGCGGCAATCGAGCCCATGCTCGCCAAGGTGGCAAAACTTCCCGAGGTGGCGAGCGTCACCTCGCCGTTCTGTGCGACCAGCGCGGCCTGCCTGGGGGCGACCCAGGTCTCCAAGGACGGCAGAATCGCCTACGCCGTCGTGCACTTCGCGGTGCCGGGCTTCAAACTGTCGAACGCCCAGATCCGCGCGGTCGAGACCGTGGGTTCTTCGATTCGTTCCTCCACCCTCGAGGTGCAGTTCGGCGGCAACGCCTTCGGCCAGCTCGACCAGCCCGCCCAGAGCCGCGGCGAGTTCGTGGGTCTCATCATCGCAGCCCTCGTACTGCTCTTCGCATTCGGGTCGTTCCTCGCCATGCTCCTACCACTCGGAGTGGCCATCTTCGCCCTTGGCGTGGCCACCGC
>JAJYGN010000116.1 GCA_021790675.1 Actinomycetes bacterium | reverse complement strand
TTGGAGGTGCAGCGGTCACACAATCCCTCCCCGCCGTCGTGAGGATCGGGGCGGTTGTGTGTGCTGTTTGTCCAAGCCTTTGTGCAAACGGTTCGAGGGGATTTGTGCAAATCCCCCTTGGTGGGGCAGTCACGAAAGTCAGCGGCCAAGTGGCACCTGGGCTCTGGGGCCGCGCCGGTGGGCCCGCTAACTGGAAGTCGGCGCTGCGTTAACTAGCGAGGCCCGTGATCAGGAACGTTGCTTTGGCTGGGTGCGCTGAACCTGCCGAGGGCCGCCCAGATCCGTCATTGCGCAGAATCCCGATGGATGTGTGCCGCGGGTCCGGCGCTCGGCACTATGATAGTAAATGTCGTATCAAGCAGAGGAGAGAGAAGTGACGATCGCCCGGCTACTCCGAGAGACGAGACGTGCCCGAGGGTGGACTCAACGCGACCTAGCGGCCCACGCGGGCGTCGCACAACCGGCGCTCGCCGCTATCGAGAGCTCCGAGCACGACACACGCGGGGCGACGCTCGAGCGGCTGGTAGGCGCGTCCGGGTACCGCCTCTTCGCCCTGCCAACGAAGGCTGGATCCGCTGCCGATTGGGCGGATGAGATCTACCAGGAGTTGAGGTCGAACCGGCGAAGCCCGGCAGTCGTGTTCAGAGCCATCATCGGGTTGAGCGACGATCTCACCGCTGCTGAACCGGCCGTACGCGTCGCCCTGTGTGTGGCACCACCTGCCCCTTGCGGCGACCCTCGGTACGACGCCGCCATCGCAGCGGTGGCGGAGCATCACCTAGAACGGGACTCTCTTCCGGTCCCTGGGTGGATTCACGAGAGCCCGCGAGTGTTGACCAGTCCCTGGGAGGTGACGATCGGCGTCAAGCCGGGTGAGGTGCCCGCAGCATTTCGCCGCCACGGTGTCCTCCTCGCCGAGTCTGAACTGGCGAGCGTGTGAGCAGTCTCTTCTCGGTCGATGACGTTCGCGGGGCACTACGCGAGTTGGCCCAGGATCTCCGGGACGCGGGTATCCCCGCCCGGATCCAGGTCGTGGGCGGGGCAGCTGTAGCCCTCCAGGTCGGACGAGAAGCCTTGACTCGGGATGTGGACGCCCTGCATCCCCCTACCCGGGAGTTTGCGGACATCGTTCAGCGCATCGCCGACAGGAGGGGGTGGCCAGACAGTTGGCTCAACGATGCGGTCAGAGGCTTCGTTAGCCACCATGACACCGATGGCGACTGGGAGGCGCTCGACGACGACGGTGTCGTGACCGTACTTGTCGCTCGCCCCCAACTCCTCCTTGCGATGAAGCTGCTGGCCGGTCGAGGAACTCGCGACCGAGAAGACATCGAGCGCTTGTTAGACGCCTGTTCAGTCACTAGCGTCACTGAGGCCGTCGCGATCTTCGACCAGTACTACCCCACCGAGACGATGAACCATAGAGCTTACGCTCTGCTTGAGACCCGATACGAAACCAAACCCACGGGAAGCTAGACCTCACACTTGGCCAGGGCGGCCGACGTCACACCTACCGTCAGTTCGTCATCGACGCGAAGGCCTCGAAGGTCGTTCTGCGCACCTGAGGCGCAGCTGAGCCTGAGCTGACGCAGTAGATGACCCCCGCACGCCCGCGCGGGGGTCTCGTCACGTCTGCGGCGGGAGCTTCACCACGACGGGGCCGATTGACGCCATCGCCGGCCCAAGAAAGCCGAAAGTCCCGGCTCGCAGTGCGCGAACCGGGACTCTTGTGACTTTGGAAGCCGACTTTCGTGACTCCCCCGTGGTGGGGGATTCACGAAAGTCAGGGGCCAAGGGGCGACTGGACTCTGTTAGCGAGCTGTAGCACCTGCTAACAGTAAATCGAGGTCGTGTTAACCGGAGGGGCCTTTGATCAGGAATTCGTCTGTCGCAGCCACTCTCAGAGCCCTGCTTGGAGCTCTTAGTGTCTGGATTCTGGTAATCTATTGGCTATGTCTTGGCAACTGAGTGCCTCTTCGTGGGCAACCGACACTGTACGACGCATGTCAAGCACGCCCCCTCAACACCGCTTCCGGAAGTCGCAACTGCGTGACCCGAAGGTTCTGGCATTGGCCTCTCGCGGAGTCGTCGAGATCATCACCGGAGAAGACGACGGGGTGGCGATGCTTCCCTGGCGGGCCTATGTCAACCTCAGACGAGTTCTCGACTATGCCGCCGGCTTCGTCCAGCTGAGCGTCGCCGCGGAGCACCCCGACACCCCCCGCGCGCTGCTGGGGGACTACGCGTTCTTCGCTGACTTCGACCAGGGGGATCGAGTGCGCTTCATGGAGGCGTTCGGCGAGGCAGTTGCTGAGTCCATCCGGCTCGGAGATCCTCGACCGGTAGCGTTCTTAATCGATGCCTATCGGACTGTCGCGAAGGGATTCACGGTGAGCAGCGAAGTCTTCAGCGGCGAGATGAGCCCGGAGGTCGAAGAGAGGTTGTCCGCGAAGGTACCTCGTAGGTGAGCGTTCGTCGACTGGGCGCCGGTTCCTTCTGGTTGCTCGCCGGCTTCGTCTCGCCGGAACCGAGGGATCCGTGGGTGCGCGAGTCCGAGGACTTCCTGACGACAGTTGCACCGACCCAGATGGGCGACGCTCGTGGCTCCACCATCGTGCAAGTCAGCGATGCCGAGGGCGAGTTGATCGCCGCTGCGGTGTATCGCCCACATCAGCGGCTCTACGCTACGCACCTGCAGTGCTTCGTCGTTGCTCCGGGGCTACGCGGTCGTGGCTTCGCGCAGAGGTCGTTCGAGGAGCTGCTCGAGTGGCTTCGGACGCAGGATGACTCGCCCGACTTCGTGACCTGGGCGGTGCGCGAAGAGAACGCCCCGATGCTCCGAGTGTCGTCTCACCTGGGGGAGGGGACTCCACCCGCCAGTGGACTGATCCACTTTCATCATCCTTGAGTGGTTTCGTCGGCGGGACTTGAGATGGCCGGTGGGCCTTGAACTGGAGACCCCCCTTTTGTAATGACGAGGTGCGCGCGTGACGTATAGAGAGTGATGGTGACAATCAGGCCAGTGGGCAACGACGAGCGATTCGAGGAGTTCTTCCGAACGCACTACGAGCGCGTTCGGCGCTACGTGGCGCGGCGCACGTCCGCGGGTCTGGTCGATGACGTGACGAGTGCAGCCTTCACCGTGGCCTGGCGCAAGTTCGACACCGTTGACGAGCCCTCGATCGCCTGGGTCATCCGAATTGCGAGCCTCGAGTTGGCGAACGTTCGTCGTAAGGAGCTGCGGCGACAGGGCCGCGAGCGTTCGTGGTTAGAGCGCCCCGCCGCGCCGGTCGCGGCGACTGACCACGAGATGCTCGCCGCCGCGCTCGACGACCTCTCTGATTCCGACCGCGAGATCGTGCGTCTGGTCCACTGGGACGAACTGGCCCGCGGCGAGATCGCCGAGGTCCTCGGCATCAGTGTGGGTGCGGTCAACGTCCGCTACCACCGAGCCCTGAGCCGGCTGGAGGCTCGACTTCACGCTCACGAGACAACCACAACACAGGAGGTTCCCTGATGACGTACGACCTGGACCGCATGATCCGCGAGCTCGACCCCGCGCGGTCACTCGACACTGGTGACGTCGACGCCGCTTGGCGCGACCTGACGAGTCGTGTCGCCGTTGCGGCACCCACACACCGCCGCCGTACTCGTCCGCTCATCGCCGTCGGCTCCATAGGCACACTGGTGACCGCGGGAGTCCTGTTGGTGAGCACTCTCACGACGAGTCCGCTGTCGGCGGCGGCGGCGACACTGTCGCGGGCCGCTCACCTGGACATGGCGGCCGCAGCCCTGCCCGCGCTCTCGCCGGGCCAGTCCTTCCACCAGCTCGAATCCGTCGCGGCGACGTGCCAGTTCGCGTCGCCCACGATGCCCGCGGGGTCGGCGCCGATCACCTACCACTCAACGGGCACGGTCGAAAGTTGGACGAGTGCGAGTGGCGCGACGCACGTCATCATCACCCCGTCGCCCGTCGCCCTGAACGGTGGGTTCGCCTCGGTGACCGACCTGGCTCACTGGGAGTCACTGGGTCGGCCCTTCATTCCCTGTGCGCTGGGCGGTAGCGACAACACGCTCAACGCCAATCCGGCGAACGCGAACCCGGGCGCGTACGGGGGCTTTTCGACCACCGTGGCGGGCTGGTCAGGCTTCGGATTCGACCTGGGCTCGAGTGTGACCTCGATCACTCAGGACGTCGCGCGAGTGAACGCACTGCCGTCAGACCCGAGCACGCTCGCGGCGATGCTCGCCGCCGGAGAGATTGCCCCGGACGGGACCGTGTCCTCCACTCCACAGAGCTGTCCCTTCGGCGCGAGTGCCTCGGGCAGTGGTTGCAGCCCGGTTCAGCAAGTGCAAGTCATCGCCCAACTCCTGCAGCTGCCCGACGCCTCGGCCAAGCTCGGCTCGGCGCTCTACCAGGCAGCGGCCGGTCTGCCGGGGACGAGTTTGATCGGCACCGTGACCACACCGCTCGGGGCTACTGGTACGGCGCTCAGCGTGCCCCTCTCCTCGACCGAGACCTTGGAGCTAGTCATCGATCCGACGACTGGCGCGTTGCTGGAGGCTTCGGCCCTCAGCGGCGGCACTTTGTTGGCCTCGATCAGCTACGGCCCGATCGCCGTCGTGAACTGACCGTTGCCTGGTCACGCAGGACTCATCAGAGTCAATACGTGGTCCGTGGTTCGATGCAGCGAGGTTACCAGTAGTACTTGAGCGGCTCGAAGGAGTCGCCGACGAGTGGAGCGTAGAGGTGCCGTCCCACCTCGGCATGGAGCGCGATGGGGATAACGCGCCGCAGTACTGGGAGCACACTTCGAGCATCACGGGGGCTGTCGTCGCCCACCCAAACCAAACCGCGACGCACGACGTAGCGTCCCTTGGAGGTCCTCACCACAACTCCGACCCATGGTTGTCGCAGTGACAATCCGACGGGTTCAGCACTGCGTACTGCGAAGTCGAGGTCCTCTGCCTGTTCTGGTGTCAACTCAACGCGACCCGCAATCCAGTTCTGGGTTGAGTACAAGGTGACGTACTCAGTGCCCTGGGGCAGCGGTGCTTCGGATAACTGCGAGGGCCGACCTAACTCGGCAGCGACGGACCCACCAGAAACCGAGGAATACGGGATACTCGCCGCGGTCTGCGGTTCGCGGATCCGTGATCCTCGCACCCGACTCATCAACTTCCCTCGCCGGCTGATCACCGGGCTTGTGGGACCAGTATCCTCCCGAGTCGAGTCGATAGCAGTGGAAGTCTGTGGGCGGAACACGCATAGGAATGGTGTCGGGCCCAAAAGCCACGGCCATGAGGTGTCCTTCTCCACGACACCACCAACGCCAGAGCCCGACGCGAAAGACCCAGGCGGGGACTTCTCGCAAGCCCGCCCCTTTCAAGCCGCGCCGTATGTCCGATCGTGAGTTGGCTGGACTGAAGCGGATGGCGCAGGGATTGGCATCCGGGTCAGGGGGCTCGTCTACCGCGTAGTCCAGACAGTTACCCCACTGGCATGTGAAAGCCTGCAGAAGGCACCAGTCGGAGAACGAGTCGAACGTTGGAGCATGGACAAGCAGCCGGGCTGACCAAGACATTCACAGAATCTACAGTCACCCTTGGGACGGGCAGTGCGTGTGGTGGCTTCGTCAGAGTCGGCGCACGAGGGCACCGAACTCCTCACGGGATTGTTCCAAGTCCACTGATTGACCGGCCATGAGCGAGAGCAGGTCCTCGACGGTCCAGACCACCTGTACGCCGTGGCGCGAGTAGTAGATCCCAACCTCGTCGATGTCGTACGAGCGGTCGAAGTCGAGAAGTGCGTAACCGAGGATCTGCCAGAGGTCGACGCGCTCGATCTGGGAGGCGGTGACGGTTTTCACGTCAATCAACCGGCTCCCCGCGATCACGTCGGCGTCCGCGCCGCCGACGAACGGACTCCCCGCAAATGTCGGGTTCGGTTCGATCTGGGAGCCAAGCAGTGCTCCTTGTGTGGCCACAAGCTGGCCCGCGAGCGCGGCGAGGTCAGCTCTCGTTGCCGGTGTGGCAAGTGCGAGCACGTCGTCGAGTTCGATCATCGGCCCCAGGTCGCCAAGGGGAGATCGATCTGCTCCACCCATCCGGAAGACTTCCTCGTAGAGGGCGAGCGCGAGACAGAGTGCTCCTAGCTGCTGCTCGAACTCGGCGTCGCTTCGGCGGGCGGGCTCGCTGCTTCTCTGAGCGGCTAGTTGGGATTCGAGCTCCTCGAAGGCGCGCGGAAGTCCGACGTCGCCCGAGAGCTCGCTGAGTTTCGTGGCTCCGAGGCGGGCCACGCGGTGATCGCCGTCGCGCGGCGGGTAGAAGAAGCGAACGCGGTAGTCGAAGGCGACACCCACGGTGGACCAGCGATAGGCCCGGCGGTCCACCAACTCGGGCACCACCACGGGGTTGCCAAGTCGCCAGACAGGTTTCTTCGGGAGATCGCCGGGAGGAGAATAGAGCCCTCGGACGGTCGCCGGCTCCTCAGTCGGGATGAGCACAACGCGGGCCGCACCGACATCGGCGAATCGTTCGGCGAAGAATCGGTAGACGGGGCTTGAGGTGTCCTTCAGGTGACTCGTAAGAGACACGACCTAGACCTCCTTCGTGTGGCTCGAGCTGCCATGTTCGGGGCCACGTTGACGTGCCCGGTGCAGAGATCCCGTATGCCTCGGTTCCTGGACGGAACGACGGGCGTGCACCCGTGCGAGCCGACACGAGATGTGAGTGAGAACGACGGGGTCATCCAGCATCGGGCGCAGAACTTTCTTCGATCAGGACTCGAACATCCCTTAGAAGGTCGTCAAGTCCCGCTACCGGATGCTCCCTTTCGATCCAGGCCTCGGTGTAACCGCTGAAGCGCCCGGCGATGCGGTGGTCACCTAGATTCACGCCACGCTTTCGCAAATCCCTCAGGGTCGCTTGCTCGAGGTCGCGCGCCCGTTGACCATCCATTGGGCCGCGCATCTCAAGGAGCCTCCACCCGCGTGTGCGGTGCGCGGCCATGCGCGACTCGGGTGAGTTGGTGATCCCAATCTGCAGCATGCCCCATCGATTGTGACGCAACAGATAGAGCCAGGCGGCCTTCTTCGGGTCGTAGCCGTACTTCGCGCAGGTAGCGCACCCCCGTCCGTCACACCTGGATTTGATCTCGGCGCGCCAGCGGTGACCCTCGGCGCAGCGCCAGGGGCGAATGCGATGTGAGTCGACGACCTCCGTCGAGGGTTCCCAGCCATCGGCCTCAGCGGCCAGTTGGGGAAAGTGTGTAGCCAAATCGTTGAAGCCTGCCAGAACTCGTCGATTGGTGCAGTAGGGGCAACCCTGACCACGAGAAGTTCGATGAAGGACAGTCGTCAACCACCGGTGTCCGAGCGAGCACACCCACGGCATCTTCTGGTGAGAACCGGCAAGGACGGTGCTCGGCTCCCAGCCATCAGATTCGAGGGCAACTCGAGGAAAGAGCGTGGCAAGGTCGTTGAAGCCTGTTAGCACTTGACGGTTGGCACACACGGGACAGCCGTTGCCAGCGACACGACTGTGCAGGTCAGCTCGCCAGTTGTGTCCCAACTCGCAGATCCAAGCGAGTTTCTTGCCCGACCCAGCGATGACGGTTGTCGGATCCCAGCCGTCGGCTTGCGCTGCCAGATTGGGATGCGTGGTCGCTAGGTCATTGAAACCGGCGAGAACCTTCTGGTTGATGCAATAGGGACATCCGACACCACTGGCACGGCTCTTCACTTGCGCGATCCACTGATGGCCCTTTGGGCAGCGCCATTGCTGCTTCGAATGCGATCCGGGAAGAACAGTCGCCGGGTCCCAGCCATCCGCATCGGCGGCCAGGTCTGGTCGGAGGGTGGCGATGTCGTTGTACCCGGACCAGGCGAGTCGGTTCGCGCAGTAGGGGCAGCCCGCACCGCCGCCGTGCGTGCGCTGGTTGGGTGATGCAAGCCATCGGTGCCCACGAACACAGACCCATGGCAGCCTGCGGGCCGAGCCGTAAGAGACGGTTGACGTATCCCAGCCATCAGCCTCTGATGAGAGCTCGGGGGAGAAATCGAGCACAGACCTTGGGGATCGGGGACGGGGCTGACTCGTCACTGATCTACCTCGAGCGCGCCTCATCGCGGAGTAGTTGGCGCAGCCGAAGTGAACTCTCTCGAAGTCGGTCGAAAGCAACGTTCATTCCGTTGTATGCGTCGATCCTCGCCTGTCCGATCTCAGCTCTGTCGATCGCCCCACAACTTGACAGGAGTGCGTCCCACCGGCCGTTCGTCTCCTCCATTGCTGTCTCAACGCGCTCGGGGAGGAAGAGTGAGACCATGGCGTCGACGTCGGGATTCTGGATGTCGGAGTGATCCTCTCGCTCGATGAATTCAGTGCCGCGCCGGTAGCGAGCGACCAGAGCTTCCGCTGTCTCCATCTGGCGGTTCCTCTGGCGCTCGAGAAGAAGACAGGCCTCACGCCGGCTGGCGTAATCACGGTCCTCACGGGCGTCAGTTGCACGTTGGTGGCGATCACGCGCCGCACCCGCGTAGGTGAGGCCTCCGCCAGCCAGGGCGGAGCCGGCGCCGATGAGCACGTCGATCCAGGACATTGCTATCGAGTCTGCCCGATGGCTGTGACGTCTGCGGGGAGTTTCGTTGGTGCCGGGCCGTTCTCACCAGGAGATATTCACTACGCCGGCCTAAAGTGCGTCGACTGCGGCCGAGAGGTGTCACGAGCACTGTAGAGGCGTGCCCCAGAGAGATTCCCGGTCGGCCGCAGCGATCATCGAGACCTACAACCCTGCTATCGGGCGCCACCATTTGGTGAGCCCGGCGGAGTGGCGAGCAGTCGCGAACGTGGTGCGAGAGGCGGTGGCGCCCTTCAGCCGCCTGCGCGGCGAGCAGATTCGCGACTACCTGCGCTCGATGACGAAGCTGGCGGCGTTCGTCGGTCGACTCGAGGGTGAGATGAGCATTGCGGCGGTGCTCGCTCCGACGAGCATCCGAGCGTTCTTGCGCAACCAGCCAGCGGGTGTGCGCGATGAGGAGCCGTACCTGTGGCGCCTGGCCCGAGCCCACGGCACGGTGCCGATGGACGAGTCGGTGCACCACCAGGTGGGCCGGCACGACCTCAAGGCGCCCTATACGACCGAGGAGATCGAGGCTCTCCTGCTGGCCGCTCACAGTCAGCCCACCGAACTGCGCCAGCTCAACGTGCTGGCCATCGTGGTCCTCGGCGCAGGTGCCGGGCTGGTGCGCGAGAGCTCGCGCGACGTGTGCGCGAGCGACGTCCACCGGCACGAGGATGGTGTGTTCGTGCGAGCCCGTGGTCGGTGCGCCAAGGTCCTCCCCGCATTCGAGGCCGAACTCGAGGAGTTGGTGCGGCGACGTCCGAAGGGTCGGCTGCTCGGCACCGCTCAGTCCCGCTTCATCACCGCCCAGGCCCACCAGTGGCTTGACGACCGCCGTGGGGTCCCGCGGCTCTCGGTGGACCGGCTGCGCGCGAGCTACCTCATCGACCTCATGCGTCGGGGTCACACGCTGGTTGAGGTGATGGCCTGGTCGGGCTTGAAGACGACCGACACGCTGTGGCGCCTGGCTTCGCATCTGCCCGTGCCGTCGACCTGTCCGAGAGGCCACCCGTGAGCGCGCTTAGTCTCACGGAGAGCCTGCGCGAGGCCGAGCGCCTGGTGGACTCGGCACTCGTTGACGGCGTCGCGGTGCACGAGTACCTCGAAGGGTTGCTCGCCGAGAGCTGTCCACGCCGCGGTCGCCCGCGGGGACTCTCGGTGCGCACCCTGCTCGTCGCGATCCAACTCGGAGCCTTCGCCGGTCGCTTCTTCCTCTCGGAACTCCCCGATCTGCTGGATCCCCTGGGTCCGGCCACGCGCGTTCGACTCGGGCTGAGGCGCCGCGGCGAGCCCGTGACGTACCGACAGATCTGCTACCTGGTGACGCGCATTGACGACGTGCTGCGCGCGAGCTTCCACTACGAGGACGGTCGACTGGTCGACGGATTGGCCACGTTCGACGAGGTCTTCAACGCGCTGGCAACGTCCGGGGCCCGCCCCGGGGCCGCGGTGGCGTCCTCGATCGCCATCGACGGTTCGGACATTCCCACGTGGGGCACCTCCTCGACACGCGAAGAACTCGCGTGGCAAGAGGACGAGAACGGACGACACCAGATCGTGCGAGACGAGGACGGCGGCGCGCACTGGGAGAAGACGCGCGTCGTGACCGACACCGACGCCGCCTGGCGGGGCAGTCGCGAGGTCGATGGCAAGCCCGCGCACTTCGGCTACAGCCTGACCGTCGCGATCTCCGCGCGCGAAGAGAACGGTCCCGACGTTCCGCGGGCGGCGTTGGCGGCACGACTGCGTCCGGTGACGGTGCAGGACAAGATGATGGGTCTGGCCTGCGCCGGCGAGGTCGCCGAGCGCCGTGGGCATCTCGGAGACGTCTTGGTCGACCGGGGCTACACCAACTCGTTGGACGGGCGGGACTTCCTGCTGCCGATCCGGGCGATGGGCGGTGATCCGGTCTTCGACCTGACGGCCTACCAGGTGGGGCCTCAGGGAACGCTGCGCGGGGCGATCATCATCGACGGACGTCCCTACTCACCCTCGACGCCGAGGTCGCTGCACCGGATCGATCGTCCGACCGGCACCCAGAACGGAACGTACATGCCCGCTCACCGAGCGGTGCGCGAGTATCAGGAGAAGATCGCGGCGCGCGAGATCTACGCGCTCGTGCCCCACGGCTCAGTGCGGCCCAACCTGACCCAGGTCTTCCAGTGTCCGGGTGCAGCGGGCAAGTTGGATTGCCCGCTGCGACCCGCGCGACGGGGTCTGCGCGAGGGTGCCCTGCCCGTCCTCAACGCGCCGGCGCATCCGGCGGACGACAGCGTCTGCGCGACGGCCTTCACGACCTTCAGCCTGGAGGAGCTGCCACTCTTCCAGCGTCATGTCCACGGCTCACGAGCCTGGACCTCGAGCTACTCGCGACGCCAGACCAGCGTCGAGACCTACTTCGCGAACATCAAGGACGCCGCCGGTGAGAACTTCGCGCGCGGACGTATCCGCGTGATGGGCATCGTCAAGATCGGACTCTTCGTGGCGGCGACGCTCGCGAGCGCCAACCGGCGCCTAGCCCTCTCCTTTGACCCCGAGCGCATCGCGAAGCGCCGCGCGCAGCGCCGACCGGGACGTCCGACACGGCACCGACGTCTGACCTACCGCCAGGTGGTCGAAGACGCGACGGCGTCCAAGGTCGTGATCCGAACCTGACGGCTCACTGAGCTCGCCACTGGTTGACGGCTGGCCCCCGCACGTGCGTGCGGGGGTCTCGTCGTGTTCACTGCGCGTGCACCGGAGCGACTCGGCACGGTAGTCAGTGGGCGAGAGGACAAGAGAGCAGAAATCCCGGTTCGAACGGCTCGAACCGGGACTTTTGTGAACTGCTGGGGGCCACTTTCGTGACTTCCCCTTGGTGGGGCTAGTAAGAATCGAACTTACGACCTCGTCATTAT
>JAJYGN010000105.1 GCA_021790675.1 Actinomycetes bacterium | reverse complement strand
GAGCCCGCCGACGCGTAGCCGCAGCCTTCGCCGCGATCACCGGGGGCAGTCACCAGCCCTAGCAGAACGACGAGTTACGCGCGTGACGCGTGGCGTGCGTCCCACCAGGCGAGCACGCGCGCGCCGTAGAAGGTGAGCCACTTTGATGGCTCGCCCGGTGCCACGTCGACGCTGAACCACTCGCGTCCGGCGTGGTGGGCGCCCTGGATCCAGTAGCCCTCCGGGTGGCGCGCCGCGCGCACCAGCTCGATGGCGTCTCCCAGGCGCTCGTCGGGGGCCGTCTCGTCGTGCAGGCTCGCCGCACGGAAGTAGTCGAGTGCCCGTAGGGCGCTGTAGAACCAGCGAAACGGGTACGCGAACTCGCTGACCCACGGACCGACCACGTCGCCACTGCTACGACAGTGCAGGAGGCGTCGTTCGAGCAGGTAGCGCTCGCCCGCGTGGCGCAGCGAGCGCCGCGCGCTCTCGGGGCTCGCGGTTTCGTAGTAGAGCAGGCCAAAGAGGACGTTGAGGGTCGAGTGGAACGACGAGCGCACCGAGCCGTTGACCCATTCACAGTTCCAGCCGCCGTCTTCTAACTGGTGCTCGGCGAACCAGGCGACGAGCTCACTTACGTCAGCGCCCAGCCAGGCCCCGTTGGCCAGGGTGTAGGCGTTGATGCAGCAGTCCACCTCGCCTTCCCAGTAGGGCCCATCGTTGTACTCCCAGCGGCTGTGGCGCGCGAGCAACTCGGCCGTGCCGGCGAGGACGTCGGCATCGAGGCCCCAGTCACGCAACGTGTTGAGCGACCAGGTGGTCGCGGTCCAGGGTTGGCCGTCGCCTTCTGCCTCGGAGCCGTCGAAGTCGAAGTCGCCGGGGAAGTAGGCACCGCCGGCCCACTGTCCGTCGGCGTCTTGATGCGCGAGCAGCCGCGCGCCGAAACCCTCGGTCGCCACACGTGCGCGCGTCGCCTCCCACACCTCCGGCGCCGCCCCGACGAGGTCGCGCTCGACCTGCCAGCGCAGCGCGGGGTCGCTGTCGAGTAGCCACGTGATCAACTCCGCGTCGTTGTCCATCATCGGCGACGATACCCCGGCGACCGGCTCCGACGGAGGTCGCGGCCCGACCCTATGTGCGATAGCCGTGACCCTCGAGGAACTGGTCCAGTTGGGTGATGAAGTGCTGTCCCCCGTCTGTTACGGGAGACAGGGCACTGTGCAGGTGCCCGGCGCGTGCCTCTCCGGCGAGAACCCGGGCGACCATTGCGCCGTGGCCGAGAAGGACTTCGTCGGCCGCCCAGGCGGCGGCTAGTCCCACGCTGTCGGCGTAGTGCGAGGTCGCGCTGGCCGCAAAGGCCCGCCACCAGCGTTGCGCGTCGCGCGCCACGACCGCGGGGTAGTGGCGGGTCACATTGAGGAAACGGTGGTCGCGAAATTCCAGGATCTTCACCGGCAACCCCGAGGCGGCGTAGTCGGTGAAGGCGTAGGCGAACGCATCGTCGGCCGTGACGAAGACGAGGGGACCGTGTGGCGCGAGGCGTTCGAGCGTGGCCGTCGGATCGCCCAGGACCAGTTCGCTCTTGGTGACCCGGCCCGCGGCACTCGTCGAGAAGACCTGGTCGATGAAGCAGCAGTGCGCCCCGCCGCTGTAGAGACTGAGGACGACGTCGAGATGCGCCCCCCCGAGGTCGGCGACGCGCAGGACCGAACCCACGGGCGACGGCCAGCAGAGGTGTCCGCACATCGGCGCCGACACGCGGGACTTTTCGACGACGACCCCGCTGCGCGCGATGGTGAGGGTGAGCCTTTTTGCCTGGTCAAAGGGTCCCGCGTAGTTGAGCGTGGCCCGCGTGCCCTGCGCGGAGGCCGAGATCGAACCGGCCTGCGCGGGTAGGGCGAGGAAGAGGGTGGCGAATCCGGCCAGGGCGGCCGCGACGACGCGCGACGAACGAGAGAGCATGCTCCAGTATCGACGACGGACGTTGCGCTTACTGCACGGCGACGAGCGGGAAGTGACAGGCCACCTGGTGACCCGGCGAGACGTCGCGCATGACCGGCACTTCGGAGGCGCACTTGTCCTGGGCGAACGGGCAGCGGGTGCGGAATCGGCACCCGCTCGGCGGGTTGAGCGGCGATGGTGGCTCGCCCTCGAGCACGTCGCTGCGACGGGGCGCGTCGGGGTCGGCCTCGAGGGCGGCGCCGAGGAGGAACCGGGTGTAGGGGTGCGCCGGGGCCTCGTAGAGCACGTCGGCCGGACCGATCTCGCAGATGATGCCGAGATACATCACGGCGACGCGGTCGCTCACGTTCTTCACCACGGCCAGGTCGTGGGCGATGAACAACAAGGTGAGCCCGTACTCGGCCTTGAGATCCTCGAGGAGGTTGAGGATCTGGGCCTGGACCGAGACGTCAAGGGCCGAGACCATCTCGTCGCAGATCAGCATCTTGGGCCGCATGGCCAGTGAGCGGGCGATGGAGATGCGCTGGCACTGGCCGCCGGAGAACTGGCGCGCGTAGCGATTCCCGTAGACGACCGGGTCGATCCCGACCTTGGTGAGCAGGTCGCTTACCAACGTGTCGCGCTCGGCACCCGTGGCGCTGCCCCAACAATCCAGGGGCTCGGCCACGATGTCCTTGATGCGCCGACGCGGGTTCAGCGAGCTGATGGGGTCCTGGAAGATCATCTGCATGCGCGTACGCAGCCGACGCAGGGTGCGC
Source organism: Actinomycetes bacterium (assembly GCA_021790675.1). GTDB lineage: Bacteria > Actinomycetota > Acidimicrobiia > Acidimicrobiales > RAAP-2 > RAAP-2. The sequence goes on along the minus strand of JAJYGN010000105.1, from coordinate 8,853 downwards.
CCGCGCGCGCTCGTGATGTCCGCGCCGTCGAGGGAGATCGATCCGGACGTCGGTTCGACGATCTTCATGATGGCCTTGCCGGTGGTGGACTTGCCGCAGCCCGACTCGCCGACCAATCCTAGGGTCTCTCCCTCATACACGTCGAAGCTGACTCCGGCGACCGCGCTGACGCGGTTCGAGCCCTTGCCGAAGGTGACGGTGAGATCGCGCACCGAAAGAACGACGTCGGTCATCGAGACTCCTCGCTCAGGGGGTTCCAGCAGGCGAAGGAGTGTCCTGCGGCGTCGGGGGCGCTCAATGGGGGTCGCTCGACGTGGCAGCGATCGTTCGCGTACGCGCAGCGCGGCGCGAAGGCGCAGCCTTCACCCAGGGTGAGCAGGTTCGGTGGTCGCCCGGGAATCGCGGCCAGGCGCGTGTGCGAGGGATTGGCGACCCGCGGAGAACTCTCGAGCAGGGCGCGGGTGTAGGGCATGCGATGGTGCGCGAAGACGTCGCGCGTCGCGCCGAACTCGACGATGCGACCGGCGTACATCACGGCCAGGTGCGAGGTCCGTGTGGCCACCACCCCCAAGTCGTGGGTGATCAGGACGACCGACATGTGGAGTCGGTCCTTGAGATCGTCGAGCAGGTTAAGTATCTGGGCCTGGATGGTGACGTCAAGACCCGTCGTGGGCTCGTCGGCAAGCAGCAACTTGGGTGTGCAGGCGAGGGCCGCGGCGATCACGACGCGTTGGCGCATTCCGCCCGAGAGCTGGCCGGGGTAGGCGTTGTAGCGCTGCGCCGGCGAGGGGATGCCCACCATCTCGAGCAGCTCGATCGCCCGGGCCTTGGCCGCCGGACGTGACATTCCCAGTCGTACCCGCAGCGTCTCGTCGATCTGCTTGCCTACGCGCATCACGGGGTTGAGCGCGGTCATCGGGTCCTGGAAGATCATGGCTACTTCGGTGCTCCAGAGGCGTCGCAGTTCAGTCTCGCTGGCGCCCACCGTCTCACTCCCGTTGAGGCGCACTGAGCCGGTCGTCGTCACTCGTGCGCGCGGCTGCAGGCCCATGATCGAGCGCGCCAGCACCGTCTTTCCCGAGCCCGACTCGCCGACGATTCCCAGAGTCTCGTTGGGGCCCACGGTGAAGGACACGCCACTCACCGCGGGCAGGGGGCCGCCAGCGGTCTCGAAGGTGACTGAGAGTTCGCGAACCTCGAGGAGGGGGACCTCACTCACAACTTGACCTCCGTCACGTCGAAGTGGCTGCGCAGTCGATCGCCGATGAAGTTCAGGCACAGCAGGAAGAGACACAGCGCCAGTGAGGGGAAGAGCACGAGCCAGGGGTTCTGGCTCATCACCGTGCGGCTCTCGTTGATCATGTTGCCCCACGAGGGAGTGGGCGGATTGACCGACAGGCCGAGGAAGGCCAGCGCGCCCTCGAGGGTGACCACGGTGGCGATGCCGATGAGGAGGAACGAGACGCCGATCGGCGCGATGTTGGGCAGCAGCTCCTTGATGAGGATGCGCCGGTCGGTCGCTCCCTGGACCTTGGCCGCGATGACGAAGTCCTTGGTGGCGATCGCCATGGTGGCCGTGCGGATCACGCGATAGACGAGCGGCACCGAAGCGAGCCCGATGACCAGGATGATCTTGAGAAGGGACCGCGGAGTCCAGAAGGACAAGACCGCGATGACCGCCACGATCGCCGGGAAGGCGAGGAAGACGTACATCACCGTTGTCACGATCGTGTCGAAGCGTCCGCGCCGGTAGGCGGCCAGCATGCCCAGCGGCGCGCCGATGCCGAAACCGATCAGCATGGCGCCTACGCCCACCGCGATGGACACGCGCGAGCCGAAGACGATGCGCGAGAAGATGTCTCGACCCAGGTCGTCGGTGCCGAGCAGGTGGTGCAGCGACGGACCGGCGTTGACCACGTTGTAGTTCTGGTACAGGGGGTCGACCAGGGGCAGGACGTTCGCGAAGATCGCCGCGAGAACATTGAGAGTTAACCAGCCCACGCAGACCCAGAAGAGCCAACCCAGCGGGGTGCTGGCCTCGGGGCGTTCGAGGACGCCCAGTTCGTTGAGGGACTCACTCACGGCTGATCCTCGGATCGACGATGTTGATCACGAAGTCGAAAAGGAAGTTGATCACGACGACCCCCACCGAGACGACCAACACGATTCCTTGGACGAGCAGGTAGTCGCTTGCGTTGATCGCGGCGATCAGTGTGTAGCCGAGTCCGGGGATGGCGAGCAGGTACTCAACCACGAAGCCGCTGGCCAGTAGTCCGCCGATGTTGACTCCGGCGCTGCCGAGCAGGGCGACCGACGAGGGACGAAAGGCGTGGCGCCACATGATGCGACGTCGGCTGATCCCCTTGGAGCGCGCCACGGTGATGAACTCTTCCTGCAGGGTGGCGATGAGGTCGCTGCGCAGCACCCGGTAGTAGAGGACGAAACTGCCGATCGCCAGCGTGAAGGCGGGCAGGGTCAGGCTCTCAAGGTTGACGATCCAGTCGGTGCCGAACGAGACGTATGACGAGGGGCCGGTATTGGAGATGCCCAACTTGATCGAGATGACGAGCACGAGCAGGACGATGATGATGAACGGCGGGATCGAGAGCAGGGTGAAGCTACCCGCGCCGAGGATGCGGTCGACGATTCCGTCGGGTTTGCGCGCCGAGCGCATCGCGAGGGGGATCGCGGCGGCGAAGGCGAGGATCTGGCTGAGCGCGATGAGCTCGAGGTCGATGGGCAGTGCCGCGCGAATCGTCGAGGCAACCGAGGTCTGAGAGATGAAGGAGATGCCGAAGTTGCCGTGGAGGATGTTGCGCAGCCAGATGAAGTACTGGACGACCATCGGCCGATCCAGACCCAACTGCTTGTAGAGGATGGCCCGGTTGGCCGGCGTGTCGCCGGTGCCCAGGATGACCGCCGCGGGATCACCCGGCAGCAGGTGTATCAGGTAGAAGCTGCCGATCGAGATGACGACCACGATGCCCAGAAGCATCACTAGGCGCCGCACCACGTATCTGAGCACTGTTCCCCCCGGAGACTTCTAAAGGAGAATAGCCAACGCCACTCGTGGACCAGGGACGCCGGGACGCCGTGTCACAGGGGATCGCTAGCGTGGTTGGGTGAGACGAATCGCTCTGGCCGGAGGAATCGGGGCGGGCAAGAGCACGGCCCAAAGCCACCTCGAACAGCGCGGATTCCCCGTGATCGACGCCGACGAGGTCTCGCGGGAGGTGGTCGCACCGGGGAGACCGGCATATATCGCGCTACGCGACGCTTTCGGCGATGCGATCTTGGCTGGTGACGAGACGCTCGATCGGGCCTTCCTGGCCGAGGTGGTCTTTCATGACGCGGCGGCCCTGGCACGTCTCAACGCGATTACTCATCCGCGGGTGGGAGAGGAGATCCTGGCGCGACTCGCCGGCGCCGAGAGAGAGTCTGCGCCGGTCGTCTTCGTCGCCCTACCGCTCTTTCGCCCCGAACACCGCACCTTTTTCTCGTTCGACAGTGTCTGGGCGATCGAGGTGACGCCCGAGATCGCCCTCGCCCGACTCGTGCAGTCGCGCCACCTCTCACGCGAGGACGCTCGCTCTCGTTTGGCCGCCCAGATGTCCAACGAGGAGCGCCGGGTCCTCGCCGATCACGTCGTCGTCAACGACGGCACGATCGAGGAGTTCGCGGCGCGTCTCGACGAGCTGCTGGTCACCGAGGGGCTCGTGCGTGGATAGCTTCAAGGTCGAATCGCCCTTCCAGCCCGCGGGCGACCAGCCTCAGGCCATCGAGGCCCTGGCGGTGGGAGTAGCCGACGGACTGCGCTACCAGACGCTCGAGGGCATCACGGGTAGCGGCAAGACCGCCACGATCGCCTGGCTGATCGAGCGCGCCCAGCGTCCGACGCTGATCCTCGAGCCCAACAAGTCTCTGGCGGCCCAGCTGGCCTCTGAGTTGAAAGAGATGCTGCCCCACAACCGGGTCGAGTTCTTCGTTTCCTACTACGACTACTACCAACCCGAGGCCTACATCCCGCGCACCGACACTTTCATCGAGAAGGACTCCTCGGTGAACGAGGAGATCGACCGACTGCGCCACGCCGCGACGTCGTCGCTCCTGACGCGTCGCGACACCGTCGTAGTGGCATCGGTGTCGTGCATCTACGGGCTCGGTTCGCCGCTCGAGTACCGCGATCGCATGCTGGTGCTGCGCGTGGGCGAAGCGCACGACCAGCGGGCCCTGCTGCGCCGCCTGGTCGAGATGCAGTACAGCCGTAACGACCTCGTGCTCGAACGCGGGACCTTTCGCATGCGTGGCGACACCCTCGAGATCCAGCCCGCCTACTCTCAAGAGGCGCTGCGCGTCTCGTTCTTCGGCGACGAGGTCGAGGCGATCACGTTCTTCAACCCGGTGACCCAGGAGCGCCGTGGCAAGGTCGAAGAGATCACCATCTTCGCGGCCTCGCACTACGCGACGGGAGCGGCGACTCTCCAGCGGGCCTGTCGCAGCATCGAAGAAGAGTTAGGTGAGCGGTTGCGCGTCTTCGAGTCCGAGGGCAAGCTCCTCGAAGCCCAGCGGTTGCGCAGCCGCACCGAGCACGACCTCGAGATGCTCGAGCAGACGGGGGTGTGCGCCGGCATCGAGAACTACTCGGCCCACCTCGATGGTCGAAAGCGCGGCGAGCGCCCCTACACCCTGCTCGACTACTTTCCGGGCGACATGCTGGTCGTCATCGACGAGTCCCACGTCGCGGTGCCCCAGGTACGGGGCCAGTACGCGGGGGATCGCTCGCGCAAGGAGACCCTGGTCGAGCACGGATTCCGCCTGCCGAGCGCGATGGACAATCGCCCGCTCAACTTCGAGGAGTTCATGGACCTCGTGCCTCAGATGATTTTCGTCTCGGCCACCCCGGGTCCCTACGAGATCGAGCACTCCGACCAGGTGGTCGAGCAGGTGATCCGCCCGACGGGCCTCCTCGATCCCGTGGTCAGTGTCGTGCCCACTGAGCACCAGATCGACGACCTGCGCGTCCGCCTCGACGCCGTGATCGCGCGCGGCGAGCGTGCTCTGGTCACGACCCTAACGAAGCGCATGTCCGAGGACTTGACCAACTTCCTGGTGCGCGCGGGCTATCGGGTGCAGTACCTGCACAGTGACATCGACACGATCCAGCGCATCGAGATCCTGCGCAGCCTGCGCCTGGGCGAGTTCGACGTCTTGGTCGGGATCAACCTCCTGCGAGAGGGCCTCGACCTGCCCGAGGTATCCCTGGTGGCGATTCTCGACGCCGACAAGGAGGGCTTCCTACGCTCGCGATCGGCCCTCATCCAGACGATCGGGCGCGCCGCGCGCAACGCCAACGGCGAGGCCGTTCTCTACGCCGACTCGGTGACCGATTCAATGCGCGCGGCCATCTCGGTGACCGAGCGGCGCCGGCTGGTCCAGATCGCCTACAACAGCGAACACGGCATCGAGCCGATCACGATCTCCAAGTCCGTCGCCGACATCCTCGGGCGCCTGCGCAGCGAGAGTGCCCCCGAGGCGCCGCGTCACGGTGCGCTGACCTCGCTGGAGGCGGCGCCCCCGGACGACCTCTCCCTCGAGATCGCCCGGGTCGAGGAGGCCATGCTCGAGGCCGCACGTGAACTGCGCTTTGAAGAGGCCGCCGCGCTGCGCGACGTGCTGCACACACTCCAACGCCAGGGGCTCTCGCCCCTGCTCGAGGAGCTGATGAGCGATGTGTGACCGGTAGATTCACGCCATGGCCGCCACGATCCGCGTGCAGGGCGCACGTGTTCACAATCTCAAGAACCTCTCGGTCGAGCTGCCGCGCGACAAGCTGGTGGTCTTCACGGGGCTTTCCGGCTCTGGCAAGTCCTCCCTGGCCTTCGACACGATCTACGCCGAGGGCCAGCGCCGTTACGTCGAGAGCCTCTCGGCCTACGCCCGCCAGTTTCTCGGCCAGATGGACAAGCCCGACGTCGACTTCATCGAGGGGCTCTCGCCGGCGATCTCGATCGATCAGAAGACGGCCTCGCGTAATCCGCGTTCGACGGTCGGCACGATCACCGAGATCCACGACTACCTGCGCCTGCTCTACGCGCGTATCGGCGTGCCCCACTGTCCCTCGTGCGGACGGGTCGTCGCGCGCCAGACCCCCCAGCAGATTGTCGACCAGGTCCTGGCCGGTGAGCCCGGTAGCAAGTTCCTTGTGCTCGCCACCGTCGTCGACGGGCGCAAAGGGGAGTACTCGACGCTACTTAACGAGCTCGCGGGTCAGGGGTATTCGCGCGTGCGCGTCGACGGCGCGATCGTCGAGCTCGAGGATCGCGACGAGGTCGTCCTCGCGCGCTACGAGCAGCACACGATTGACGTGGTGCTTGACCGCTTGACGGTTCGAGCGACCAACCGCCAACGTCTTACCGAGTCGGTGGAGGCCGCGTTGCGCCTGACCAAGGGGACGGTGTCGTTCTACTTCACCGACACCGACGAGCTCGTCCCGTTCTCCGAAAAGCTCGCGTGCGTGCACTGCGGGATCAGTTTCAGCGAGCTCGCCCCGCGCGACTTCTCCTTTAACTCGCCCTACGGCGCGTGCCCGGTCTGCACCGGACTCGGCACGCGTTTCGAAGTCGATCCCGAGCTCGTCGTTCCCGACGAGTCGCTCTCGCTGGCCGAGGGCGCGCTCGCCCCGTGGGCCGGGGCCCGCTTCAAGTACTTCGAGCGCCTGGTCGAAGGCATCGCCAACCTCGGTGGCTTCAGCCTGGACACTCCGTGGAAGAAGCTCCGGGCGAAGGACCGCAAGTTAGTGCTCTACGGCGTCGAGAACAAGTCGGTGCCGGTAAAGTACCGCAACCGCTACGGGCGCGTGCGGACCTACGAGAGCACGTTCAACGGCATCGTCGACTGGCTCGAGCGCAAGCGAAGCGAGGCCGACGGTGACTGGTCGCGCGAGCAGGCCGAGCAGTACATGCGCGAAGTCGAGTGCACCGCGTGCCAGGGTCGGCGCCTGCGCCCCGAGGTGCTGGCGGTGACCATCGAGAGCCACAACATCGCCGACGTGAACTCGCTCACGATCGACGAGGCCCTGGCGTTCTTTCGTGGGCTCAGCCTGAACGCACGCGACGAGGCCATTGCCCACCAGGTGGTCAAGGAGATCGTCGAGAGGCTCAACTTCCTGATGGACGTGGGACTCGACTACCTGACACTCGCGCGGGCGTCGGCGTCGCTCTCGGGCGGCGAGGCCCAGCGCATCCGTCTGGCTAGCCAGATCGGCAGCTACCTCGTGGGCGTGCTCTACGTGCTCGACGAACCCTCGATCGGCCTGCACCAGCGTGACAACCGTCGCCTGATCGCCACCCTGGAGCGCTTGCGCGATCTGGGCAACTCGGTCATCGTGGTCGAGCACGATGAGGAGACGATCCGCTTGGCCGACTTCATCGTCGACATCGGCCCGGGCGCCGGTGAATACGGCGGCGAGGTCGTGCACGCCGGCACCTACGAGGAACTCATCGCCAACGAGCGCTCCCTCACGGGACAGTACCTCTCGGGACGACGCTCGATTTCCGTGCCCGACTCGCGCCGCGCGGGCGAAGGGACCACGATCACCGTCAAGGGGGCGCGCGCCAACAATCTGCTCGACGTGACCGTCGACGTGCCCCTGGGGCGCTTCGTCGCGGTGACCGGTGTCTCGGGATCGGGCAAGTCGACTCTGATCAACTCGATCCTGCTCGCCTCGCTCGAGCGCCAGATCAACGGGGCCAAGACGATTGTCGCCGAACACGACACCATCCAGGGGGTCGAGCACCTCGACAAAGTCGTGGCGGTCAATCAACAGCCCATCGGGCGCACTCCGCGATCGAACCCGGCGACCTACACCGGAGTATTCGACAAAATCCGCAAGCTCTTCGCCGAGACTCCCGAGGCCAAGGTCCGCGGATATCAGCAGGGCCGCTTCTCGTTCAACGTGAAGGGCGGGCGCTGCGAAACCTGCGCGGGCGATGGCACGATCAAGATCGAGATGCACTTCTTGCCCGACGTCTACGTCAACTGCGAGGATTGCGGGGGAGCACGCTACAACCGTGAGACCCTCGAGATCCGCTACCGCGACAAGTCCATCGCCGACGTGCTCAACATGCCCATCGACGAGGCCCTCACGTTCTTCGACCGCCAGCCGGCAATCCTGCGCCACGTCCAGAGTCTGGCTGACGTCGGGCTCGGCTACGTGCGCTTGGGCCAGCCGGCGCCGACCCTCTCGGGCGGAGAGGCCCAGCGCGTGAAGCTCGCGACCGAGCTCGCGAGGCGACCCACTGGCCACACGCTTTACGTCATGGACGAGCCGACCACCGGTCTGCACTTCGAGGACGTGAATCGACTCTTGAGCGTGCTGCACCGCCTGGTGGACCAGGGCAACACCGTGCTCGTCATCGAGCACAACCTCGACGTGATCAAGACCGCGGACTGGGTGATCGACCTGGGCCCCGAGGGCGGACGTCGCGGAGGGCGCGTCGTCGGCGAGGGCACGCCCGAGCACGTCGCGACGCTCGACACCGCCACCGGGCGGGTCCTCGCCGAGGTGCTTGCGCGGTCGTGAAGAAGCCCTCGGGCATCCCACGCGCGAGCGGCTGCTACCTCTTTCGCAACGCCCGCGGCGACGTGATCTACGTGGGCAAGGCCCGCGTACTGGCCCAGCGGCTCTCGAGCTACTTCCAGCGCGCGGACGGCCTCAGTGTGAAGACCCGAGCGCTGATGGACGAAGCCGACAGCGTCGAGTGGATCGTCACCCCCAGCGAGGTCGACGCCTTGGTGCTCGAGAACGAGCTGATCAAGGCCAACCAGCCGCGTTACAACATGCTCTTAAAGGAC
>JAJYGN010000074.1 GCA_021790675.1 Actinomycetes bacterium | reverse complement strand
ACACGCGGGCCGGTCTCGAGGTCTCGGTCGCCTCGACCAAGGCCTTCGTCGCCCAGGTGGCGGCCCTGGAGCTCTTCGCCCTGCGCCTGGCCCAGTTGCGCGGCACATTGGTCGAGCGTGACATCGAGGCCCACTACCGAGGCCTGCACGCGGTCGGCGCCCAGGTCCAGCTCGCCCTGTCGCGCCGTGGCGACGTCGAGGCGGTGGCGGACGCGCTCGCCGGCGCGCGCGACTTCTTCTACCTCGGGCGCCACGTGGGTTATCCCACCGCGCTCGAGGGCGCCCTGAAGCTGAAGGAGTTGACCTACCTGCACGCCGAGGGCTACCCGGCGGGGGAACTCAAGCACGGCCCCCTCGCCCTGATCGAGCCGGGCGTCGTGGTGCTCGCCGTGGCGACTGACCCATCGATGCACGCGAAGATCCTCTCGAACCTGGCCGAGGTGAAGGCCCGCGGCGCGAGCGTGGTGGCGATAGCCACCGACGACGACGACGTCATCTCCGCGGTGGCCGACTTCGTTCTGCGCGTGCCGGCGACCGAGCCCCTCTTCGCCCCGATGGTCGACATCATCCCCCAGCAGCTCTTCGCCTACGCGACGGCCCGGGCCCTCGGGCGCAACGTGGACCGTCCGCGCAACCTGGCCAAGACGGTCACGGTCGAGTAGTGGCGACGCTCGGCGTGGGGGTGGACGTGGTCGAGGTGCCGCGCTTCGCCCTGGCCCTGTCGCGGCGCGCGCGCATGGCCCCGCGCCTCTTCACCGAGGCCGAGCGCCTCGACGCGAAGGATGCCCCCGAGCGCCTGGCCGCGCGCTTCGCCGCCAAGGAGGCCGTGATGAAGTCGCTGGGCGTGGGACTCGGCCTGCCCTTTCACGCGATCGAGGTGCGCAAGCACGCCAGCGGCGCGCCCTACGTGGCCCTGCACGCCGAGGCCGCCGAGCTCGCCGCCTCACGCGGGGTGACGGCCCTGCACCTGTCGCTCACTCACACCGATCAGACCGCGATCGCCATGGTGATCGCCACCGACGAGGGGCCCCGTGCCGGTTGAGGGCGTTCGCCGTCCGGCGTGGGCCGAGATCTCGCGTTCGGCGATCGCCCACAACGTCGCGACCCTCGCCTCGATGCTGGGAGAGACGAAGCTCTGCGCAGTCGTCAAGGCCAACGGATACGGCCACGGCGCCCCCCTCGCGGCCAAGGCCGCGCTGGCGGCCGGCGCGGACTCGCTCGCGGTGGCCATCGTCGACGAGGGCATCGAGCTGCGCGGCGCCGGCGTCTCGGCGCCGATCCTGTTGCTGGCCGAGATCCCGCCCGAGACGGTGCCCGATGCGCTGAGCCACTCTCTAACTCTCACCGTGGGCTCGCTCGCCGGGGCGCATCACGCCGTCGAGGTGGCCGCGCGACTGGGCGGTCTGCATCGCGTCCACGTCAAGGTCGACACCGGCATGCACCGCATGGGTGTCGACCCCGCCGAGGTCGATGACGTCGTTGACGTGCTCCTCGCCGAGCCCACAATCGACTTCGAGGGCCTCTACACCCACTTCAGCGTGGCCGATTCGCCCGACGTGGATCAGCGCGCATTCACCGAGCACCAGATCCAGGTCTTCTTCGACACCCGGGCGCGCCTGGCCGCGCGCGGGGTGGTGCCGCGCGTCGTGCACGCGGCGAACTCCGCTGGGGCGCTGGGCTATCCCGAGGCGCGACTCTCGATGGCGCGCGTCGGACTCGCCCTCTACGGATATCTGCCCGACCCCTGGCTCGCAGGCGCCCTCGAGCGCACCGGCGCCGTTCTCGAGCCGGCCCTCACCCTGCGTGCCCACGTCGTCGCGGTGCGGCGCCTGGCGGCCGGCGAGCGGCCCAGCTACGGGCGCCGGCGCGCGTTGGCGGGGCCGGCCACGATCGCCACGGTGCCCTTCGGATACGCCGACGGCTACCCGCGCCGGCTCTTCGAGGCCGGCGCGCAGGTGCTGTTGAAGGGCAAACGCTACCCATTGGCCGGCACGGTCACGATGGATCAGATCCTCATCGACTGCGGCGACGATGAGGTCGCCGTCGGCGACGAGGTCGTCTTGCTCGGTCGACAGGGCGATGAGTTCATCAGCGCCGAGGAGTGGGCGCAGCGGGCCTCGACGATCACCTGGGAGATCCTGTGCGGCATCGGCGCGCGCGTGCCGCGTGTCTTCGCGGACTGATGACGGATCTCGAACTCGCCGAACTGCTCGCCTGCACGCGCTGCGATCTCGCCGCGACGCGCCAGCGCGTCGTCGTCGGCAGCGGACCGCGGCCACCGAAGATCGTGGTCGTCGGCGAGGCCCCGGGGCGACAGGAGGACGAGGGCGGCGAGCCCTTCGTGGGACGCAGCGGCCAGCTGCTGTTCCGTCTCCTGGGCGAGGTCGGTCTCGCGCGCGAGGACTGCTTCGTCACCAACGTCGTCAAGTGCCGTCCGCCGGCCAACCGCGCGCCGCGGCCCCGCGAGATCGCGGCCTGCGCGCCGTGGTTCGCCCTCCAGATGGCCGAGATGGGCGCGGCCCCCCTGCTCGCCCTGGGCGCGACCGCCGCGCGCAGCACCCTGGGTGCCACGCGCGGCATCGGCGTCATCCACGGGCGCGTCGTCGAGCGCGACGGGCGAGTGGGTCTGGCCACCTATCACCCGGCGGCCGCGCTGCGCGGCGGGGACCGGGTGCTGTCCGTGATGCGAGAGGACCTCGCGATCCTGCGGGGGTTGGTCGCGTGAGAGCCGTTCGTCACTGCGCCGACGCCGCGGCGACCGAATCCGCGGGCGAGGACTTCGCGGGCCTCCTGCGCCCCGGCGACGTGGTCTTGCTGTCGGGCCCCCTGGGCGCGGGCAAGACGACGTTCGTCAAGGGGGTGGCGCGCGGACTCGGGGTGAGAGAGCGCGTGACCAGCCCGACGTTCACCATCGTGCGCCCCCACGCCTGTCATAACTCGCGGGGCATCGACGTGCTGCACCACGCCGACGTCTATCGCGTGGCCAGCCTGGACGAGGTCTACGACCTCGGACTGGGCGAGCTCGTCGAGGAGTCGGCGGTGGCGATCGTGGAGTGGGGCGAGCTCGCGGCCCCGGCCTTCGGCGAGGACGTGCTGTGCGTCACCTTCGTCGACGAGGGCGAGGGGCGCCGCCTCGAGGCCGAGGCCGACCGGGGCGAGTTGGCGGGGTGGGCCGCGTGATCATCCTGGCCATGGAGACGGCGACGAGCGCGTGCGCGGTCGGGTTGTCCGGCGACTTCGGCGTCGACGTGCGCGTCGTGAACACCGAGCGCCGCCACGGCGAGCATTTGATGGCCGGCGTGGCGGCTCTGCTCGATAGTCACGGGATTAGCGCGCGCGACGTCGCGCGCGTCGTGGTGGATCGCGGGCCGGGTCTCTTCACCGGGCTGCGCGTGGGGGTCGCCAGCGCGCTGGCCTTCGCCCAGGCCTCGGGCGCCGAGCTCGTCGCGGTGACATCGCTCGAGATGCTCGCCCACTCCGCCCACGCGAGAGGAGTGCGCGGAGATCTCGTCGCGGTCGTCGACGCGCGCCGCCACGAGGTCTTCGCCCAGGCCTTCACTCTCGAGAGCGGCGTCGCCGCGCTGGACGAGGCGCAGGTGATGACGCCCGCCGAGCTGGTCGAGCGCTGGCGCGGGTGCCGGGTGCGATTCAGCGGCGACGGCGCGGCGCGCTACGCCGAGCTGCTCGGGCCGGTCGGGGAGATCGAGGACGAGACCGTGCCTCCGCTGGCCGCGGCGCTCGCGCTCGCGAGCGAGCGCACCCCCTCGCACGAGGTGACCCCGCTCTATCTTCGCGACGCCGACGCGGTCGCGAACTTCACGACGCGCGAGGCTCACCGGTGACCTGGAGCATCCGACTCGCCGAGCGCCGCGACGCGCGCGAGATCATGGTGATCGAAGAGACGCGCTTTCCCGAGCCCTGGAGCCTCGGCATGCTGCTCGACGAGATGGGCAACCCCGCGACGCGCCGTTACACGGTGGCGATTGAAGATGCCCACGTGATCGGCTACCTCGGGGTGATGTTCGTCATCGACGAGCTGCACGTGAACACGATCGGCGTGCGCCACGCGGACGAGGGGCGCGGGGTGGCGCGTTCGCTGCTCGATGAGGCCTTCGCCGACGCGCGCGCCCGGGGGATTCGACGCGCCACCCTCGAAGTGGCAGCGTCGAACACGCGCGCCCAGCGCCTGTACTTTCGCTACGGCTTCAAGCCGGTCGGCGTGCGCAAGAACTACTACGAGAAGACCCACGAGGACGCCCTGGTTCTGTGGAACGACGACCTGACCGCTGCCGGGGTGGGCGGGCCTACGCTCTAGGCGTGCGACTCATCCTCGGCATCGAGACCAGCTGCGACGAGACGGCCGCGGCCCTCGTCGACGAGGACCTGCGCATCGTGTCCTCGGTGGTGGAGTCCTCGATCGACCTGCACCGCTCCTTCGGCGGGGTGGTGCCCGAGCTCGCCGGACGGGCCCACGTCGCCACGCTGGGGCCCGTCGTCGAACGGGCGCTGACGGGAGCGGGCCTCGAGGTGAGGAACCCGCAAGTCGCGGCCGTCGCCGTGACCAGCGGGCCTGGCCTGGTGGGCTCGCTGCTGGTGGGACTCTCGGCCGCCAAGGCCTACTCGCTGGTCTGGGGCGTACCCCTGGTGGCCGTGAACCATCTCGAGGGACATCTCTTCGCGCCTCTTCTTGAGCGGCCCGACCTGGCCTGGCCGCTTCTCACCTTGCTGGTCTCGGGTGGGCACTCGATCATCGTTCTTCAGAGCGGGCCGGGGGACTTTCGGGTCCTCGGTGAGACGATCGACGACGCGGCGGGCGAGGCCTACGACAAGGTGGCCCGCTATTTGGGCCTGGGTTATCCCGGCGGTCCGGAGATCGACCGCCTGGCCGCCAGTGGTGACGCGCACGCCCTCACTTTGCCCGTCTCGATGACCGGCGAGGGATACGACTTCTCGTTCTCCGGTCTCAAGAGCGCGGTGGTGCGCGCGGCCGACGCGCACCGCGAGGTCGGCCTCGCAGACGTCGCGGCGTCCTTCCAAGGCGCCCTCGTCGAGCAGCTGGTGCGAAAGCTGCGCGCAGCCGTAGAGGCCCACCCAGTCGCCGGGGTGGCCCTCGCCGGCGGGGTCGCGGCCAATTCGGCCCTGCGTGCCCGCGTGGCGGGTCTCGCCGAGGAGTTCGCAATTCCCGCCTACCTGCCCTCGCTCGCGATGTGCACCGACAACGCCGCGATGATCGCGGCGGCCGGCTGGCACCACCTCGCCCGCGAGGGGGGCAGCGACCTGTCGATCTCGGCCGATCCGAACTGGGCGCTCGCGTGACCTGGCAGCCCTTTGACGTCGCGGACTGCGATCCGAGCCCCTTCGTGCAGTTTCGTCGCTGGTACGACGAGGCGGAACCGGTCATGGCCGAGCGCGAGGCAGTCGCCCTCGTCACCGCCACCCCCGACGGTCGTCCCAGCGCGCGCATGGTGCTGCTGCGCCGACTGGGCGAGGACTCCTTTGGCTGGTACACGAACTACGAGTCACGCAAGGGTACTGAGCTCGCGGCCAATCCCCGCGCCGCTCTCTTGTGGTACTGCGAGCCCCTGGGTCGCCAGATCCGCATCGAGGGTGCCGTCACACGCTCCTCACCCGAGGACTCAGACGCCTACTTCGCCTCTCGCGCGCGACGCAGCCAGATCGGCGCGCACGCGAGCCACCAGTCCCACCCCCTGGTCTCGCGCGCGGCCTTAGAAGCCCGCGTCGAGCTGCTCGAGGCGCAGTACGAGGGTCGTGAGGTTCCCCGGCCCGCGAACTGGGGCGGCTACGTGCTGAACCCGGACGCCGTCGAGTTCTGGCAGCACCGCGAGAACCGACTCCACGACCGGGTGATCTACTCGCTCGTCAACGGTGTCTGGCGCTACGAGCGCTACGCGCCCTAGAGCGCTTCTCGCCGGTGGGCGCTGCGCGCGTTGGCGAGCGCGAAGGGGCCAAGCAGGGCGATGGCGATCGTCGCTACCACGCCGGCGATCTGAAAGACGGTACGCGGCGCGACCAGGGTCAACAGCAGTCCGCCGAGCACCGTCGAGCTCAGCTCGCCACTGGTAAAGACCGCGTTCACGGCGGCGAACATGCGCCCGCGGATCTCCTCGGGCGTGCGCACCGTGAAGAGCGTGAAGGCCGCCACGTTGGCCACACCCACGGCCGATCCGGCCACGATCATGAGTGGATAGACCCACCCGATGCTCTCGACCAGGCCCACCGCGCCGATCGCGAGGGCGGTGATGCCGATGGCGATCAGCAGGGCGCGCGCCAGGCGAACCGGCGACTGGTCGAGTCGCTGCGCGCCGAGCGAGCCCAGGATCGTACCCATCCCGAAGCTCGCGCCGATGGCCCCGTAGAGGGTGGCCGAGGCGTGCAGGGTTCGAGTGGCGAAGAAGACCTCGGCGACGTTCACCATCACGACCGTGGCCATGAAGATGAACACCATGATCACGATCGGCCGCAGCAGGCGGTCGGCGAAGATGTGGCGAAGTCCCGCCGTCATCTGGGGGTGCTCGCGTACGCCAGACTCGTTGGGGCGCCGCTCGCGTCGAATCGCCGCGGTACCGATCGCTCCCAGGGCGAAGCTCGCCGCGTCGATGTAGAGCGGCCAGGACTGGCCGGTCCAGCCCACGAGGAGTCCGCCGAGGATCGGCCCGGCCACCGTGGCCGCCCCCTGGACGCCTTGCATCAGTCCCTGGGCGTGGCCGACGTTCTCGTCGCCGGAGATCGCGACCATGAGAGCGCCGTATCCGGGCATGGAGAAGGAGACGGCGACGCTCAGTAGCGCGGCCAGGCCCAGCGTGGCGCCGAGGGAGTGCCAGTAGCCGATACCCACGCACACCAGGGCTTCGAACACGCTCAAGGCGACCAGGAGAGGCTTGGCGCGCACGCGGTCGACCACGTGGCCCGCCACCGGGGCCAGAACGACGAGGGGCAGAGCGCTCGCGATCGAGAGCGCGGCGATCTCCCAGGGATGGTCCTGGGGGGCGATGCGCAAGTAGAGCGCCACCAGGGCGATGTTGTCGCCGAGGAACGACCCGCCGCGCAGGGCCGCGAGCAGGCGCAGGTCGCGGCGTTGTCCGCTCGACATCGTCGTCGGTGCGCCCGCGCGCGAGTGTTCCATGGAGGCCATGCTACGAAGTGCCGGCGACCGTTTCGATCAGGGAGAACCCTGACAGCGTGTCGAGTGGCGACTCTGAGCGCCGCACGGACCGCGTCGAGGGCCGGATTGGCGGGCGTTGGCACTCGTGGCAGCGGGCTGCTAAATTGGCAGTCACAAGTTTCGAGTGCTAATCGCACAGGAGGCAATACACCATGAACCTGCACCCGCTAGAAGACCGCATCGTGGTCCGACCGAACGTCGCTGAGGCCACGACGGCGTCGGGCCTGGTCATTCCGGACACCGCTAAGGAGAAGCCCCAGCAGGGCGAAGTCCTCGCGGTGGGCCCGGGACGTCGCGCCGAGACCTCCGGCGAGGTCATCCCCACCGGCGTCGCGGTCGGCGACACGGTCGTCTACTCGAAGTACGGCGGCACCGAGATCACCGTCGACGGCGAGGACCTGCTCATCTTGTCGAGTCGCGACGTGCTCGCGACGATCACGAAGTAGGTCGCGATGTCCAAGCTCTTGAAGTTTGACGAAGAGGCCCGCCGCGGCCTTGAGGCCGGAGTCGACAAGCTCGCCGACGCCGTCAAGGTGACGCTGGGGCCCAAGGGCCGCAACGTGGTCATCGGCAAGAAGTTCGGCGCTCCCACGATCACCAACGACGGCGTGTCCATCGCGCGCGAGATCGAGCTCGAGGACCCCTTCGAGAACATGGGCGCCCAGCTCGTGAAGGAAGTGGCGACCAAGACCAACGACGTCGCCGGAGACGGCACCACGACGGCGACCGTGCTCGCCCAGGCTCTCATCAAGGAGGGCCTGCGCAACGTGGCCGCCGGCGCGAGCCCCTCGGGCCTCAAGCGCGGCATCGAGAAGGCCGTGGCCGCCGCGGTGGCCTCACTGGCCGAGCAGGCCCAGCCGGTCGCCGACCGCAGCCAGATCGCCCAGGTCGCGACCATCTCGGCCGCCGACGCCTCGATCGGTGAGACGATCGCCGACGCCATCGACAAGGTCGGCAAGGACGGCACCGTGACGGTCGAAGAGTCCAACACCTTCGGCATCGAGCTCGAATTGACCGAGGGCATGCAGTTCGACAAGGGCTATCTCTCGCCGTACTTCGTGACCGACCCCGAGCGCCAGGAGGCCGTCCTCGACGAGCCCTTCATCCTCTTCACCAGTGGCAAGATCTCGGCCGTGCACGACCTCGTGCCGGTGCTCGAGAAGGTCATGCAGTCGGGCCGCGCGCTTCTCATCATCGCCGAGGACGTCGAGGGCGAGGCCCTGGCGACGCTCGTGGTGAACAAGATCCGCGGCACCTTCACCAGCGTGGCCGTGAAGGCCCCGGGCTTTGGCGAGCGCCGCAAGGCGATGCTCCAGGACATGGCGATTCTGACCGGTGCGACCGTGATCTCTGAGGAGATCGGCCTCAAACTCGACACCGCGACCGTGGACCTGCTGGGTCGCGCGCGCCGCGTCATCGTAACCAAGGACGCCACGACCATCGTCGACGGCGCCGGATCAGAGGCCGACGTCGCGGGCCGTGTCGCTCAGCTCAAGCGTGAGATCGAGGACACCGATTCGGACTGGGACCGTGAGAAGCTCCAGGAGCGCCTGGCGAAGCTCGCCGGCGGCGTGGCCGTCGTCAAGGTCGGCGCGGCGACCGAGGTCGAACTCAAGGAGAAGAAGCACCGCATCGAAGACGCCCTGTCGGCGACGCGTGCGGCTATCGACGAGGGCATCGTGGCCGGTGGCGGCACCGCGCTGGTGCGGGCCCGTCCGGCGGTCGACGCCCTGATCGCGACGCTCTCAGGCGACGAGGCGACCGGAGCGCGCATCGTGGCGAACTCGCTCGAGTCGCCGCTTCGCCACATCTCGGCCAACGCCGGCTACGAGGGCGCGGTCAAGGTGCGCGAGGTGCTCGACGCGAAGGGCTCTATCGGCTTTAACGCGGCCACCGGCGAGCTCGTCGACCTGGTGAAGGCCGGCGTGATCGACCCCGCCAAGGTGACCCGTTCGGCGCTGCAGAACGCGGCGTCAATTGCGGCGCTGCTGCTGACCACCGAGGCCATCGTGGCTGACAAGCCCGAGCCGGTCGGCGCACCCGCCGGCGGCGACATGGGTGGCATGGGCGGGATGATGTAACCGTCGTTCGTGACACAAAAAGGCCGGGCCGCGAGGCCCGGCCTTTTTTGTGCATGTCACACGCCAGACCTAGCGTTGCCGTGTCTCGAGACGCGTGCGATATAACTGTTGAGGCCCTTCGAAGGAGATCGTGAATGCGCAAGGATTCAGAGACCCGTCAGCGAATACTCGATGTCACGATCGCGGCCATTGAAAAGGACGGCTCGCGCAACGTTCGCATCGCCGAGG
Organism: Actinomycetes bacterium; assembly: GCA_021790675.1. Classification (GTDB taxonomy): domain Bacteria; phylum Actinomycetota; class Acidimicrobiia; order Acidimicrobiales; family RAAP-2; genus RAAP-2. The sequence continues at coordinate 2,247 of JAJYGN010000074.1, read as the reverse complement.
TGGCGAACCGCTCGAGGGTGGGCGTGCCGACCATCTACTATCACTTCGAGTCACGCACCCAGCTCATCGCCGAGGCCCAGATGGCCATCTATCTGCGCATGACCCAGTCGTTGCACGTCCACCAGCCCCGCATCCTGGCCGCACTCGCCGGCGACGACCGCGAGGCCTTTCTTAACGCGCTGGGCGAGAACACCGAGATGGCCTGGCAGATGGGCCAGCTCGACGAGAAGTGGGGAATCGTGAAACTCCTGCTCGACGTGTGGAGCCAGCCCAAGGTCCGCGACCAGTTCTGCGAGATGCTCGACGTGCAGTTCGAGCGCTGGAACGACGCGATGGAGCACGCCAAGGACCTGGGCTGGATCGACCCGCGAGTCGATTCCCGCACGCTGGTGGCCACGTTCTGGGCCGCGTCGATCGGCCAAGTGATCACGTCGAACTCGCCGCACTTCAACCCGAGTCCGGCCGACGTGCGCGCCTTCTTCGAGCTGGCGATGGGCGTGGACCGGGTCGATCGATCAGACGCCTTCGGGGCCGTCCTCCGCTTCGACAGCCACGTGGGGCACGATGGAATCGAGCCAGCGGGGCATCCACCAGTTGGCCTTGCCGATGAAGTGCATCAGCGCGGGCACCAACACAGTGCGCAAGATGAACGCGTCCATCAGAACCGCACCACCTAGTCCCACGCCGAACTCGGCGATGATGCGCTGTCCCCCGAAAGCGAAGGAGAAGAACACCGAGATCATGATGAGGGCGGCGGCCGTGATGACGCGGCCCGTGTTGGCCTGGCCGCGCTGGATGGCCTCCTCGTTGTCGCCGGTGTTCACCCACTCTTCGTGCATGCGCGAGACCAGGAAGACCTGGTAGTCCATCGAGAGCCCGAAGAGGATCGCGATCATGATCACGGGCAGGAACGACTCGATCGGACCCGTGCCCGCTCCGAGCAGCGAGCTGCCCCAGCCCCACTGAAAAACCAGCACGAGCAGGCCGAAGGACGCCCCCGCGGCAAGCAGGTTCATGGCCGCGGCTACGAGGGGCACGAGAACGCTGCGAAAGGCCAGCATCAAGAGAAGGCTCCCGAGCAGGACGATGACCCCGATGAAGAGCGGCAGCTTCGAGCCCAGCACCGTGGCGAAGTCATCGAAGATTGCCGTGATGCCCCCGACGTGGATCTGGGTGTGGCTCGTGGCGGTAGCGGCCGGGATGTAGTGGGTGCGTATCGCGGCGATGAGATTCGAGGTCGCCTGGTCCTGCGGACTCGAGGCGGGCACCACGGAGATGATCCCGACGCCGCTTCCCGGAATGACGATCGGCGGGCCCACACTGGCGACGTCGGGCGCGTGGACGAGTGAGGTGGCGAGCGTCGCGAGCGCCGTCGAGTCCGCGGGGCTCTTCACCGCGGCGACGATTGTCAGCGGCCCGTTGAAGCCGGGGCCGAACCCGGTGGCCAAGAGGTCGTAGGCCTGGCGGGTGGTTGATCCGGGCGGGTTCGACCCCTGGTCCGAGCTGCCCAGGTGCAAGGAGAAGAAGGGAACGGCGATCGTGACGATCAGCGCCAGTGCCGCGAGGGAGAGCACGCGGGGGTGGCGCGAGACGAAGTGGGCCCAGCGCTGCCAGCCGCCGGCGACCACCGTCGGCTCGGGACCGTGCTCGGCGAGGGCGCGCCGCTCGCGTCGGCTCAGCACGCGGTGCTTTTGGAAGGCCAACAGCGACGGCAGCAGCGTCACGGAGGCGGCGATGGTGATCGCGACGGTCACCGTCGCCGAGACGGCAACGCCGTTGAGGAAGGACAGGCGCAGCACCAGCATGCCCAGTAGCGCGATGCACACGGTGGTGCCGGCGAAGAGCACCGCGCGCCCCGAGGTGTTGATCGCGGTGACGATCGACTCCTCGACGTCGAGGCCGCGCTTTAAGTTCTGTCTCGCGCGGGTGACGATGAACAGGGCGTAGTCGATTCCCACGCCGAGACCAATTAGCGAGCCGAGGATCGGGGCGAACTGGGCGATGGTGAGGACGTGGCTCAGCAGCGTCGTGGCCGCGGTGGCCACGCCAAGGGCGAAGATGGCCACTCCGAGTGGCAGGAGCATGGCGAGGAACGACCCGAAGGCGAAGAGCAGCACGAGGGCAGCGATGATGAGACCCACGAACTCGCCGCGGCTCTGGGCGGGCTGGTCGAGCTGGCCGAAGGCGTTGCCGCCGAACTGCACCTCGAGGGTGGAGGAACGAATCGAAGAACCCACTGTCTCGACC
>JAJYGN010000092.1 GCA_021790675.1 Actinomycetes bacterium | reverse complement strand
ACGGCGAACGATCGTGATCCTCTCCCCCTTGTGCTCGACGGCGTCTAGCAGTTCGGCGAAGTTTCGTGCTGCGTTGGTGGCACTAATTTCTGTCACGAAATCAGATTATCAGATATTGGTGTCGGAGGGGGGTCGTGGCAGGAATGCCACCTCACACTAGCGACTGATTGATGCTTCGCTTCCCGCGTCGTTGGTGCGCGGTGAACGATAATGATGAGATGGCAAAGTTGATTGCTCCAGTCCTACCGCCCGGCTCGCTGAGCAGTCGTCAACAGCCTGTTCTTGCCGTCGATAATCGGTTTGCGCTTCGACCCTGGACCAAAGATGATGTCCCGGCACTCGTCGCCGCATACGCAGATCCCGACATCCAGTACTGGCACTTCAACTCAATGAGTGAGGCTGAGGCTGGGGACCTGATAGCGAAGTGGAACGACGTTTGGAAGAACGAGACGGGCGCTCACTGGGCAATCACGAACACATCAGAGGACTTCGCCATCGGACGAATTGGCCTGCGCGCGTGGATCGAAGGGGGGTTTGCGGAGGTCTCGTACTGGGTTGCGCCCCAATCCCGAGGAGTTGGAGCAGCCTCATTGGCGCTAGGCACTCTCAGCGAATGGCTGCTTGAGGATTTGGGGCTTCACCGTCTGGGGCTCGAACACTCAGTTCATAACCCTGCGTCGTGTCGCGTTGCTTCAAAGGCCGGGTACGAGCTGGAGGGCACGATGAGGAGCGCGTTACTGCACGCAGATGGATGGCACGACATGCACTTGCACGCGAGGATCAGCCAAGAAAGATTCGCGGGCTAAGCTTTCGGGTCCCATTAGATTGTGCAAGTCGGTGGCCCGACGCGACGGTTCTGCCACCACTCACTGGCGGCTTAGGTCGAATGCGTTCTAGAGGGTGTCGGAGACCCGACGCGACGGGCCACCACTCACTGGCGGCTTAGATCGGACGCGTTCTAGATGGTGTCTTCCATCACTGCACAAAGTTGTGCTAATGGTTGAGTGAGAAAGGCGACGTAGATGAAGCTTATTGTGATAGTGACGACCGTGCCACTCGTATCAACTTAGTGAATCACAGCGCTATCCTAGGGCGGAGTGACGATGTCAAGAATTCGATTATTGTTACTGATTCTCTTGTACCTATCTCTCAGTCTTGCAATATACGTAATCGTTGGGATAGACTCCTATACATCGTGGACAATTCAACAACTTGTCGTCACACGCGAAACCAGCTACCAGGCATATCCGGTACAGAGTCTGATCTTGGTTGTATCGATGATTGTCGCAGTAATTCTGACAACATGGATCCAAGGTCATAGATTCGGAATACGCTCCAAAAAGGGGGGCATATACCAAGTTGTCGCCGTGTCACTTACCTTTTTGGTAGCCATGTTTGGACTATTGGTAATTGGGCTCTACGCGCTACCATTGGCCGCACTTTTATTGATCCTCAATCTGCCCATGGGCGGCGCGGTCCCGTAGCACCTTGTGGAAGGTTTTAGCGAGGAAGGATGGCCGTCGTGGATGCCCTGCCCAAGGATGGAGGCGAAAAGACTCCAACGCACAGCTTCGTGGGGGGTCGGCGAACTGGTCTTTTGAACGCGACGTGGCCCCTCGTCCGAATGGATCTCTACGGCGACGGAATTCGATTCCGTCCCAGCGCACGCTTCCTTCATGCACTGATACCGACATGGGAGGCGCGTTTCGATGAGATCACCGAAGTTCGCGCGGTCGGGAACACGGACTTCTTCGCCACTGGCATACGATTCCGAACTAATCGGCCGGCAGACTTCGCGGTGTTCTGGACATTTCACCGCTCCGAGGTTCTCGACGCGTTGGAAGAATCCGGCCTGAAGGTGATCAGAGAGCCGGCGCGTTTCCATCATCTAAACCCTGACCTCGACTGACGACTCCGCGGGTCTCCTGGTCCCCGTCTCTCTTCTGGCGCGCCACCGGTAGAGCAGTTGCCTTGAAGACGTAGAGAACAGTTCATCACCGCCGCCATCACTTCGGGCCGCTGAAGTCCCAATTGCCGTTCCGAGGCCGACGGGCGCGTGACGCCCGGTCGGCCCGACGGATCGAGCCAGTGATCATCAGAATCTCCGGAACGTGGGATCCCGCGATGGGATCGTGACGCTTCGTCGAGAGTTGTGTTCGAAATCCCTCGAAGAACGTCCTTTTCATATGGGGGACCAGCCAGGTTTCTCCGGCGAGGAGAGCTATGGGGAACTCAACAGCGGTCTTGCGTGCGGTACTTCCTATGTGCGGCCGTTGTGAGTGGGCTGCCTCGGCATCGTGAGCGACGGACGAGATCTGTCACGGGTCGCTGCAACGCTGATAGCAATCGGAGTACGGCTCCTCGAGCAGGAAGGACGAAGCGACCATGACGATGACCGTGGCCTACGTGAGAGTGTCGACGGAGGACCAGGTCGAGTTCTCCCCCGACGCCCAGGCGAAGCGCTGTCGTGACCTCGCGAGACTGCGCGAGCTGGGCCCAGTGACGCTACTCACCGACGAGGGCTGGTCGGGCAAGAACCTCGAACGCCCGGCGATGCGTGAGCTCTTGCGACTGGTGGCTTCGGACCAGGTTCGAGACCTCGTGATCTGGCGCTGGGACCGGCTCAGTCGCGACCAGGGCGACTTCGCGACATTGGTGAAGCTCTTTGACCGCCATCACGTGAGGGTCCACTCGGTCAACGAGGGCGACCTCGATCTGGCCAGCGCCTCGGGTCGCATGCAGATCGGCGTGCACGGCGTCTTCGCCCAGTACTACCGCGACCAGATCGTCGAGAACACCCGCATGGGCCAGCGCCAGGCCGCCGAGCAGGGCCGCTGGCTCAACCGCGCACCCACCGGCTATGACATGGTGAACGGCCATCTGGTGGCCAACGACATGGCCCCGGTCGTCCAGCGCATCTTCAGCCTGCGCGCGGGTGGCGCGAGCTACCCGCAGATCTCGCGCGACGTGGGTATGGACTACTCCACCGTTCGCCACATCAGCCTCAATCGCGTCTACCTCGGCGAGGTGAAGCTCAGTGACGACTGGTTTGCCGGCATCCACTCTCCTCTCGTCTCACCCGAGCTCTTCCACGCTGCCCAGCGGGCCCACACGCCGGGACGACGTCGCAGCAAGGACCTGTTGTCGGGCCTCGTGCGCTGCGGACTGTGCGGTCGCGTCGCCGGCGTTCACTACAACAACCGCGGCCAGGCCATCTACCGGTGTCGTCACCGCGGAGAGGGCTGTCCCCAGTCGGGACGCTCCGCCAACGGCCTGCACCGCGCCGCCGTGCTCGGCCTGCGCGTCCTCGCTGACGACAAAGACCTCCAGAGTGCGATTCGCCACCAGTTGGGTGCACGTGGGCACCAGGAGACGTCCCAGGGGGCCTCAGTGACGTCGGCGACAGCCTCTCTCAAGGCGAAGGAGCGAAAGCTCCTCGATCTCTTCTACGCCGACAAGATCGACGCTGACGCTTTCGCGGCCGAGCACCAGCGACTCACGCTGCGGATGACGGCGCTGCACGACGAACTCTCCACCATCGAGCGCGAGCGCAGCCAGCGCGACATCGCCGCCTCGCGCTTTGATCAGCTGGCCGCTCTGCTCGCCGACCTCGACCTCGAGCGGATGTGGGAGGCTGCCACGGCGACAGAGCAGCGCACTCTGGTTGAGGATCTGGTCGACGCGGTGCGCATCTACCCGGACAGGCTGTCGGTTCAAATAGCGGGTTCTCCGCCGATTCTGGTGACGCTGGACGAAGTTGGCCTGGCCCCGGGTTGCAAACCTGTGGTGTCGGAGGCGGGACTTGAACCCGCACGCCCCTAAGGGCACCAGCCCCTCAAGCTGGCGCGTCTGCCTATTCCGCCACTCCGACGCGGACACTCATCTTAGCCAACTCGCCCGGGTGGCTAACTCCCGCTCGTAGCCGGAACCGTGTTCCATCCCGTGATCTCGTCTGTGAAACCCGGCACCGAGAGCGCGCCGTTCACGCCTCCGACGGTGCTCGTCCAGGCCACCAGTGACGGTGGCGTAAAGAGAGGGCGAACCCAGTACGAGGAGAGCAACAATTCGTCGAGACGGTGCCAGGTAGCCACCGCCGCGGCGGGGTTGAAGTTGGCCTGGGCTCGAGCGTAGAGCGTCGTGGCAAAGGGCAGGCTGAGCCCGCTCGGATACGTGTCGGGAAACGCCGGGCCGGTATAGGAGCGTGCCGTATAGAGCGGCGACGTCGATGTCGGACGAGAGAACACGGCGACATCGACGTGACTCTGGGCCACGCTCTGGGCGGCCGACAGATCACTACCCACGGTCTGGACGGTGACGGTGACGCCGGCCGCGCGCCACGTAGCTGCGAGGAGGTTCGTCGTCTGGCGATCAATGTCACTCGGTCCAGTCGCGACGGTGATCGAGAAAGGTGCACCCGTCGCGCTCTGCCAGTGACCTTGGACCTTGACGAATCCCGCGCTCGTCAACGCTCCTGGGGCACAGGAGGGACAATCCGCCGCGCCGACGCTTCCCGAAGGCAGGGTCGTCGTGACGCGGGTGGTCGGGGTCTGATTGCTCGGTCCGGTTCCCGCGCTGCCGGGATAGTCGGACTGGCCCTGGGAATAGAGGGCCGACGCCGCGACCGACGGTGAGAACGTCACGGATCCCCAGAGATGATTGATCAGGCTCTGCCGGTCAATGAACCAGCTCAGCGCCTCGCGCACCAGGATGCGCCGCGTCGACGCGCTCTCGGGCGCGAAGGTCATCTCCTCGATCGCCGAGACGTTGCCCAAGTGACTCGACATCCAGGGCTTGGTGCTGAGCGACTGCAACGCGCCGCTCGTCACCGAATAGGAATAGCCGGCGAAGAGCGTCGAGGCCGTCGTGGGCAGATTGGCGTCGGCGACGAGAACCAGACGCCCGTAGCGACTCGGGTCCAGGCCCCAGTGCGAGTTCATCGCGAGCACGATGCGCGACGACGTGGCCGAGCGCACCCGGTACGGGCCCAGGCTGGGCCGCGTCACCAGGTTCGAGATGTCGCAGCCGGCCGGAGATCCCGGTGCTTCGACGTCGCGAAAGAGGTGGTTCCAGTTCGCGTAGGGGCTCGAGAACGTGGCCGTCACGCTGAGTCCCTTGTCACTCACCTTCAGGGTGCGAATTGCCCGATAGCCGTCGGAGAGCACACTCGCGAGGACGCGCGCCCGACGCCACCACGCGGCGAGGTCACGGCCGGTGAAGGGCTCGCCGTCGCTCCAGCGCTGGTGGGGCGCGATGGTGTAAACCACGGTCTCGGGCGAGAGCGAGACCAGCTCGGCCGACGCGATCGGGCCACCCACACCGATGAGGTTGCCGTTGGGATTCGTGGCGAAGGCCGAGGGCAAAAGCAGATCATTGATCGCGTTGCTGGTCGCGTTCGCCCCAGGATCAAGGAATCCGCAGCCGCTGAAGGGTCCCGGCAGCGAGACGATCAGCGTTCGTTGGTTGTCGGTCACCGACTGGGCCGGCGCCACGCTCGTAAAGGCGAGGATCCCCGCGAGGAGCCCGGCCGCGCCACCGAGCGCGCGCCCCAAGGCCCGACGCTGCACCGCCACCTACTGCAGGCGCAGGTCGAGGGTCAGCGTCGCAAACGTGAAGACGAGGGCCACCGCGACGGTCAGGCGGTCCAGGTTGCGCTCGACAACGGTGGAACCCGCGGCCGCTTGGCCGATGGTGCCGCCCATCATCTCGGAGATGCCACCGCCCCGACCGGAGTGCAACAGGACGAGAAAGACCAGTCCCACGGCCGAAATAGCCTCAATGACAATAAAAGCCCAGGTGAACACGGCTTACCTCCGATTAGCCAAACCAGCGTAGCAGTCATCACACGCCCGGATGATGGCGACAAAGGAATCCGACTTGAGACTCGCCCCGCCCACCAAAAAGCCGTCCACTCCCCCCTCGACGAGGATGGCCGCGGCGTTCTCCCCCGTGACCGATCCGCCGTAGAGGACGCGCGCCTCGCCACAGCCGAGAGCGGTGAGCTCGCGGCGTAGCACGGTGGCCATCTCGTGGATCTGCTCGGGCGCGGCGCTCCTGCCGGTGCCGATCGCCCAGATCGGCTCGTAGGCCACGGTGACCAGGGCGCGGGACTTCTCCTCGAGCCCGGCGAGCGCGCTCGCGAGCTGCGCCGACACCACGGATGCGTACTCGCCGTCATCGCGCGCGGACTCGTCCTCGCCGACGCAGAGCACCGCGTTCGCGCCGCTTCGCACCACTGTGCTCAGTGTGGCCGCGACGACCGCGTCATCCATCGCGTAGTGGGTGCGCCGCTCGGAGTGCCCCACCAGCACCCAGGTCACGCCGAGGCGTGCGAGCATGGCCTGGCTAACCTCGCCGGTGTGGGCGCCGGCCTCGTGGGGGTTGACGTGCTGGGCGGCCAGAGCGACGTTCGAGCGCTCCGCCTCGAGCACCGAGGCGACGCTGCGCAGATCCACGAAGGGAGGCGCGACGACGACGTCGGTGTGCGCGCTGGGCTGGTTTTTCAAGAGCACCGAGATTTGCTGGGTCAGGTGGACGGCCTCGACGAAGTCGAGGTTCATCTTCCAGTTGCCGATGACGAGGGGACGGTTCACGCGAAGGGACTTTCTCTGAGGGCCCGCAGACCGGGCAGGTCGCCGAATTCGACGAGTTCGAGCGAAGCCCCGCCGCCGGTGGAGACGAAGCTGACCTCGCCCTCGAGGCCGAGCTGACGCAGAGCCGCCACCGAGTCGCCACCGCCGACGACCGATAGGGCTGAAGATGTAGCCACCGCGCGCGCGAGCGCCGCGGTGCCCGCCAGGAACCGCGGGTCCTCGAAGAAGCCCACCGGTCCGTTCCAGAGGATCGTGCGCGCGCGGGCGATGGTCTCTTCAAAGAGCGCGACCGATCTCGCACCGATGTCAAAGCCCTCATGGTGATCGGGGATGTTCGCGCCGAAGTCGATGGGCTCGCTCGCGCCCCCGCTCGGACCGACGGGGTCGCCGTCGGCGAGTCCGCGGCTGTCGAGGGGGATCACGACCTTGCCGGTTGCGAGCAAACGCCCGCACTCTTCGAGATAGTCCGCGTTAAAGAGCGAGGAGCCGATCGAGCGTCCCTGGGCGGCCTCGAAGGTGTAGGCCATGCCACCGCCGACGATGACCGTATCGGCTTTGTCCACGAGGACCTTGACGATGCCGAGCTTGTCGGCCACCTTGGCGCCGCCGACGATGGCCACGAAAGGCCGCTGTGGGTTGGAGAGCAGCGAGAGAATGGTCTCGACCTCGTGCGCAAGATTCGGCCCGGCGGCGCTCGGCACCAGCGTGGGGGGAATCATGATCGAGGCGTGCGCGCGGTGCGAGGCGCCGAAGGCTTCGTTGATGTAGTAGTCGACCCCCGCCACCAGGCTTTCGCCGAAGGCGCGGTCGTTGGCCTCCTCGCCGGGATGAAAGCGCAGGTTCTCCATCAGCTCGACCTCGGGGGCCAGCTCGGCCAGGCGACGGCGAATCGGGGCCACCGAGTACTCCTCGACGACGTGGCCCTTGGGCCGTCCGAAGTGCGTGGCCGCGATCACCTCCGCCCCGCGCGCGATCAGGTCGCGAAAGAGCGGCAGGGCCGCGCGCAGACGAAAGTCGTCGGTCACCTCGAGGCGGCCGTCGATGGGGGCGACCGGCACGTTGAAGTCGACGCGCACGAGGACCCGCTTACCCGCGAGGTCCCAGCGCTCAGGGCGCGGCAGCTCCACCACTACGCGCCGACGCGCGCGGTGAGGTCCACCAGGCGGTTCGAGTAACCCCACTCGTTGTCGTACCAGCCGAACACCTTGACGAGGGACTTCTCGTCGTCGATGGGCTGGACCATCGTCATCTTCGAGTCGAAGGTGCACGAGGCCGGGCTGCCCACGATGTCCGAGGAGACGATCGGCTCGTCGGTGTAGACGAGCACTCCCGATAGGGCCCCGGCCGCGGCCGCGGCGAAGGCGGCGTTGATCTCCTCGACGGTGGTCGAGCGCACGATCGCCGTGAAGTCGGTGATCGAGCCATCCGGCACGGGCACGCGCAGACTGGTGCCGTCCAGGCGGCCCTTCATCGAGGCCAGCACCAGGCTCGTAGCCCGGGCCGCGCCGGTCGAGGACGGCACGATGTTCACCGCGGCCGCGCGCGCGCGGCGCAGATCGCTGTGGGTCAGGTCGAGCAGGTTCTGGTCGTTCGTATAGGCGTGGATCGTCGTCATGAGGCCCGTCTGGACGCCGAAGGCGTCGTCGAGGACCTTGACCATCGGCACGAAGCAGTTCGTGGTGCACGAGGCGTTGGAAATCACGAAGTGCTTTGCGGGATCGAAATCGTCGTCGTTGACGCCCATCACGAAGGTCGCGTCGACGTCACTGGCCGGCGCGGAGATGATTACGCGCTTCGCGCCCGCGCTCAGGTGCACCGCGGCGGCCTCGCGGCTCGTGAAGCGGCCCGTCGACTCGATAACAACGTCGACCTTGAGATCGGCCCAGGGCAGCGTGGCCGGGTCGCGCTCGGCGAGCACGGCGATGGAGCGATCCCCGACACGCATCACGCTGTCGTCGACCGAGACGCTCTCGGCCAGACGTCCCTGAGTTGAGTCGTACTTCAGAAGATGCGCGTTGGTCGCCGGCGAGGTGAGGTCGTTCACAGCCACCACTTCGACGTTCTCGTTGGCGAGCGACGCCCGCAGGTAGCCCCGGCCGATTCGACCGAACCCGTTGATTCCCACCCGTATCGTCACGCGCTTCCCTTCGTTCGCCGAGTGCTATCTAGCACCCGGGCCAATTTTTGCACATCGTGTACCAGGCCATTGGCGCCCGCCACGTCCGCCACGAGCGTCGGCGCGTCACAAGGGTCGTGCGCGAAGGGACTCGACGAGTCAACGATCACGAGATCGGGTCGTAGTCCGTGGACGTGGAGCGCGTTCACGTGATCGCCCAGGCTCGCCCCAGAGGTCTCGGGCACCTCGGGACGCAGGTTGGCGACGTAGACACGCGTCGCGCGCGTGCCGGCGATGGCCTGAGTGATCCCGGGCACCACGCAGGCCGCCAGCACGCTGGTGTAGAGCGAGCCCGGACCGATCACGACCTGCTCGGCGCGCTCAATCGCCTCGACCGCGGCGATGGGGGCGGCCGCGTTGGCCGGCTCGACCGCGATACGACGGATTCCCGAGGCCCGCGCCACCGTGGTCTGACCGCGCGCCGGGCCCTCCTCGGTGGCGGCCACCAGGACGACCCCCTCGCAACTCGCCGGCACGATGGCGCCGCGCACGCCCATCACCTGAGCCAGGGCCGCGACGGACTCCTCGAGGTCGCCCGTCGCGTCGAGGAGACCCACCAGCAAGAGGTTGCCCACCGCGTGCCCGGCCAGCTCGCCGACGCTGAAGCGGTGCTCGAAGGAGGCGGTGAGCGGGTTCTCGGGATCGGCCAGGGCCACCAGGCACTTGCGCAGGTCGCCCACGGCCGCGACGTTGAGCATGGCGCGCAGCCGTCCGGTCGATCCCCCGTCGTCGGCGACCGAGACCACGCCGGTCACGTCGTCGCCCAGGCTCTTCAACGCCCGTAGGGTCACCGCGGTGCCGTGGCCGCCGCCGACGGCGACGACCCTCATCGAGCGACGTCGCGGTGAAAGACGGCGTTGGGCAGCTCGAGGCGCCGGCGCATCTCCTCGGCGATGGCCACCGAGCGATGGCGCCCGCCGGTGCAGCCGATGGCCACCGACAGGTACGACTTGCCCTCGTGGACGAAGGCCGGGATCTGCCAGGTGAGTAGGTTCACCACGTCGCGCAAGAAATGCTCGGCGGGCTCTTGTTCGAGCACGTAGCGCGCCACCGGCTCGTCCAGGCCGGTGAGGGGACGCAACTCCTCGATCCAGTGGGGATTGGGCAGGAACCGGCAGTCAAAGACCAGGTCCACATCGCGCGGGATGCCGTTCGCGTAGCCGAAGGAGACCAGGGAGACCCGCATCGACTGGTTCGCGGGATCGCGCGTAAAGATCTCCACGATGCGCGAGCGCAGCTGATTCGTGTTGGTCGATCCGGTGTCGATCACCAGGTCGGCCGCGTCGCGGATCGACTGCAGCGAGGCCCGCTCGCCCGCGATGGAGTCGGCCAAGGTCGGCGCGGGGAACGGGTGGCGGCGCCGGGTGCCCTCGAACCGGCTGATCAGGACCTCGTCGGGGGCGTCGACGAAGAGGATCTTCGCGCCGTCGTGCATCGCCTGGAGCTCGCGCTCGACCGCGAGCAAAGCGTCGGGCTGGACCCGTCCGCTTCGTCCGACCACGAAAGCGACGCCCGCGTAGTCCGGCGAACCGGCGGCCGCCAGCTCGCCGACGCGCGCGATCAGCTCGAGGGGCAAGTTGTCGATCACGAACCAGCCCAGGTCCTCCAGGGCGGCCGACACCGTGGAACGCCCGGCGCCGGACATCCCGGTGACCAGCAAGACCTCACTCATGCGTTTCCTTCGCGGGCCGTGGCGGTTCCGGAGCCCGAAAGTGATCGTAGATCCTTCGCGCCACCTCTTCGGGCAGGAAGGATAGGGCCGTCAGCTCCTCGAGGCTGGCCCGGCGGATCGCGTCGAGAGAGCCCATCTCGGCGAGCAGGCGCTCACGTCGGGCCGGGCCGAGTCCCGCGACCCCCGACAGGCTGCTCTCGAGCATCGATCGGCCGCGCTTGGAGCGATGGAAGGTGATGGCGAATCGGTGAGCCTCATCGCGCACCCGCTGAACCAGGTAGAGGCTCTCGCTGGCACGCTCGAGGGCGACGGGTTCGCTCCGACCGGGCCGAAAGAGCAGCTCTTCGCGCTTAGCTAGCGCGGCGAACTCGACCTCCTCGTCGACACCCAGCTCACGCGCCGCCGCCAGGGCCGCGTTGAGCTGGGCCGGACCGCCGTCGATGATGATCAGGTCGGCGTGCGGGAACTTCGTCGCGCCCTCGTCGCGCCAGTGGGCGAGCCGGCGTCGCACGACCTCGTTCATCGCCCCGACATCGTCGTTGCCATAGATCTCCTTGACATTGAAGTGGCGGTAGTCACTCTTCTTGGCAACACCGTCTTCGAAGACGACCATCGAGCCCACGTAATTGGTCCCCTGAAGGTGGCTCATGTCAAAGCACTCCATGCGATAGGGAGCGCGCGGAAGCCCCAGCGCCGCGCCGAGCTCCTGGAGCGCGCGCGAGCGCACGTTGTGATCGCTGGCGCGACGCAGCGTGTCGCGCTCAATCACCGCCCTCGCATCGGTCGCCGCGAGGGCCAGCACGCGGCGCCGGCGCCCGCGTTGGGGCACTACCACGTCGACCGGGCGCTCGCGCGTCGCGGCCAGGTAGTCCATCGTCAGGCTCGACAGCGGCGCCTCGACCACCAAGGTGGCGGGAATGGCCTCGGCCTCGGGGTAGAGCTCGGGCGCGGCGCGCTCGAGGATCTCGGCGTCGGACTCGTCCATCGAGCGATCCACCAGCGAGACGCTGCGACCCACGATGCGCCCGTGGCGCACCCGAAAGCGCACCAGTGCGGCGCGCCCGCCCTCAACGGCAACCACGATCACGTCGAGGTTCGAATGGTCGTCGAGCACCACGCTCTGGTCGCTCGCGGCGCGCTCGAGGGCCGCCAGGGCGTCGCGCAGGCGCGCGGCCGCCTCGTAGTGCTGCTCACGCGAGGCGGCCTCCATCTGGGCGTGGAGAGAACGAGTGAGGTGTCGCACGTCGCCCTCGAAGAAGCGAATCCAGGACCCGACGAGCTCGCGATAGCCCTCCGGGTCTATCTTGCCGGCGCAGGGGCCCGAGCACTTGTGGATGTCATAGAGCAGGCAGGGCCGGCCGATGCGCTCGTGGTAGTTGTACTTGTGCGTCGTGCACGAGCGCAGCGGGTAGGCCTGCAGCAGCTCGTCGATCGAGCGGCGCAGGGCGCCGACGTTGACGAAGGGGCCGAAGTAGCGCACGCCGCGCTGGCGCTGGCCGCGCGTGATGAACGGCGCGGGAAACGTCGCCTTGACGTTGATGCCCACGAAGGGAAAGGTCTTGTCGTCCTTTAAGAGCATGTTGTAACGCGGCTGGTTGGCCTTGATCAGCTCGTTCTCGAGCACCAAGGCGTCGACCTCGCTGGGGGTGACGATCCACTCGACGCTGTCGGCTTCGTCCATCAGCGCTCGTGTCTTCACACTGAGGCCGTCCGCGCGCT